>JAFGIS010000276.1 GCA_016929495.1 Polyangiaceae bacterium
GGCCCTTCGCCGCCGCGTCGCGGGTCAGAGGACGCGGGCGGCATGCGCAGGATCACTCGGTCCGTCATCGGTGCTCCAGGGCCGCATGAACGGATGCAACGCGTTTCTCGCCACAGCTGCCGGAGACCGTCCGGCTTGTACTTGGCTCTGCGACCCGCCGCCGGCATCGAGACGGGCAGCGACACCCGTTGCGGTTGGCCGGTTCGTCCGGGACGTGGTAGCTTCGAAACACATGAAGCTCGCGATTACGTTGGAGCGTGACGAATCGGGCATGGTTGTAGCGGAGTGCCCAGCGATCCCGGGCTGCGTCAGCCAGGGCAGAACCGAAGAGGAGGCCCTCGCCAACATCCGCGAGGCCGTGGTCGGCTGCCTTGAAGTCCGCGCGGAGGAGGGGTTGCCGCTGACTGTCCGCACGGTCGAGATCGAGGTAGCGGTTGCCTGAGCTCCCGGTTGTGTCGGGCAGAGAAGCCCGCCGGGGGTTCGAACAAGCCGGTTGGGAGTTCCGACGTCAGCATGGGAGTCACATGGTCCTTGTGAAGCCAGGGTCATTGGCTTCCCTGTCCGTACCCGACCATCGGGAGCTCGCACCGGGAACGCTGAGGAAGCTGATTCGTCTCGCCGGCATGTCGGTCGACGAGTTTCTCCAAGCTGCCAGCAGACGCTGACACAACGCCTGCGAGAGCCGTGGCAAGGGGCGAGCACCGCGAACGGCGTGAGCTGTTCGGCGATCTCCTGCTCGATCCCTGGCGGCGTTTCACGAAGCACGGCGAGCAGTGCGCGCAGGTCGTGAGTTCGCGGTGGCGCGATGCCGGCGTCGACAAGCAGCCCCTTCAGTGCCTACTCGGCGGCCTGCTGAAAGTGGAAAGCCGCGATCTCGCTCGGTAGGGTCGCAGCATCGCGCAGCACGCGCGCTGCCCGCAGATCTGCGTCGGCCTTCTCGAGCCACGACGCGAGCTCCTCACGCGGCCCGTTCATGCACGACCCGGCCTTCCCGGAGCGCAATCGCGACGGTGTGGCCAAGCCACGTGCGGTAGCGCTCGACCTCCGATGGGGTGCATACGAAGATATCCGCCGCCACGGTCAGGCCGCGCAAGGCACGGTGCGCGCGTGCCATCCGCTGATGGTGCGGCTCCGTGCTCTCGGCGACCAACAGGTCAAGATCGCTGTCCTGGCGGGCGTCTCCACGCGCCTGAGACCCGAAGAGCACGATGCGGTACGGACGAAACTCTCTCACCAGTGCCGCGACAACGGGCTCGAGGAAAGGCGTCGCAGCATCCATGTCGGAAGGAGGCGCCATCGAGACTTGAGACACTACCACCACAGCACGACTGGAGCCTCCGAGTCCCAGTCGGATAGGCACCAAAAGGACGCATCGCGCGCAGACGCCAGGCCCGAGTTGGCACCGCAGCCACCGGTGCCGTCTCCCCATGACCCCGCCCGCGGGCCGGGCCCTTGGGACGAAGACCCGGCAATTGAACCCCGGTGCACGGCTACGGGCAGCCCCACTGGTCGAGGGTGTGCTCGGTGCAGCGGCCCACCTGGTCGCAATCGGGGATCGCCAGGCACGTCTGGATCTGTTGGGCGGCTGCGTCGTTGAACCACGGTGCAAGCCGACAGTGGCTCTCCGCCCTGCCCTGACAGGCCCGCTGGGCACAGCTCTGCCGCACTTGTGCTCCGATGGTCGACAGGGGAGCTGCGCTGAGCTGGTCCAGGCACAGCTCGTCGATGTCCCTCGGGGGATTGCACGGCGTTCGAACGACGCAGGCGATGTAGCTGCTCTGCGCTTCGGGCCTGAGCAGCCGCGACAGGCAGATCTCGTCGTGCTGGCAGTTGTTCAAGTTGATGCGTTCGCTCGGGCACACGGACGCCCGCTGTGACAGCGCTCCGCAAAACGTGTATTGAGCCGGCGCGGAGGGCTGCGGCGGGTAGCCCTGCTGGGGTGGGTAGCCCTGCTGGGGTGGATAGCCCTGCTGGGGTGGATAGCCCTGCTGGGGTGGATAGCCCTGCTGGGGCGGGGGGGAGCTTCGAGCGGTTACCCGGCAGCCGTGCAGGGGGAAGAGGCCGATCAAGACGGCCAGCATACAGACCAGGTCTTGGCGCATTTCGGGCCGAGGATAGGCCAGAGCGTCTCGGTTGAGTAGCGCTCTGCTTCCGATGCAGGTGCCCCAGCATCCGCCGAGGATCGGGACAGGACGGATCGGCGCGGGTCTGCCGAGCGTGACTACAGCTGCCGAGAAGGCACGACCCATCTGCGGAAAGGAGAAAGAAATGACTTCAGACGTATCACTAGCGGGCCGTTGATCACCGTGTCGAGGAGTGCTGGAGCGTCATGGCCAAGTCACAGCGTGCGTTGCGGCGGTTGGGCAGGTTGGCTCTTGTAGCGTCCTTCGCGCTGCTAGGCGGCTGTGCGCTCGATACCGACCGGCGGCCCGAAGGGCGCACGAATGTCGAGCTCTCGGCACAAGACGGCACAGAACAAGCCTCCGCCGAGACGCCCGACAGCTCGACCTGCACCGACGGAGTCGTAGAGGAGTGTCTGATCCGACTTCCAACCCACGAAGGCGTGCAGACCTGCTTTCACGGACTCAAGCTGTGCAAGGAGGGTCAGTGGACCGCGTGTGGGAGCGCGGATGACATCGAGCAGCAGCTCCAGGACGAGGATTAGCAGCTGGCACGCCCCGCACCCGCAGCGAGCACGCGCCGGTCGCACGCGCTCGCTGCGTCGTCCGCGTCGACGCACTACATCCCGTAGTAGTAGAGCGTCACGTCGCCGTCACCCGCGCCGTCCAGGTCGATGAGCATCGTGCAGGCGTCGCTGATGTCGTCGATGACGATGCTCTGCCAGTCAGCGCTGAGCTCGCCGCCGCCGGTCGACCCACAGTTGGACCAGCTGAACGGGATGGGATAGGTCCCGGAGCTTCCGCTCTGAAGCTGCATTCGGTGGATCCCCCACCAGTCGGGGTACTGGGTGATCTTCAGGCAGTCGTTGTTGGCAACCGTGACGGCGGTCCCGGGCGTCCCCATGTCCTCTGCGCTGGCGTCGTCGCAGCCCCCGCCTTCGTACTCGAGATCCAGCCGGTACTGGATCGCGTCGCCGCGCATCGGGAATCTCCCGTCTGGCCCTTGTTCTGCCGGCAGGGCATTGAACACCACGACGTAGGACTCGCCCGGCGGCAGCGCGACCGTGTCCGAGGGATTGTCGCAGATCTCCTCGAATGCCGGCGATGGCCCGGTGGCGGGCGCGACGCAGAGCGCCGGCTGGAGCAGCTCGCTGCCTGACTCCCCCCAGGTCCGCACCCGAACCGAGGAGGCCCCCGTCGCCGCCTGGCTGACGCGATAGATGTCCTTGTCCGCGAGCCCGATGTACCCCTGGGCCCCTGCGTCCGTCAGCCAGTACTCCGGCCCGGAGCTGTACGCGTCGGAGGTCTCGAGGATCTCGCTCGGGGGCATGATGGAGAGCTGCCCATTGACCGACCACTGGTCATAGGCCGGTGTCCAGTCCACATCGCCCGTGATCATCGCGAATGGGGCAGGACCATCCACCACGGGCCGCGTTTCCCGACTCGCCCGGCCGTACATGGCGCGCGACGCAATGCTTTCGCTCGAGATGGTCCACGAGATCCCGCTGGCGGACCCGGTGGTGAACGGCGACGTGGGGTCGAAGACGTACCAGGGGTCCTGGTCGCTCGGCTGTCCGCCGACCGGGGTCTGATAGCCCCCGTGGTGGGGGAGGTCCGGGATGAAGGCCTCGGTAAACTGATGATTCCCAAACCCGATGACGTCCCCCCCGGAGATGGCGCGAGCAGGCACCCCCATTGCGCGAGCCACGGCTGTCAGAGACTGTGCGTATTCGAAGCACTCGACGCCGAGCGCTCCGGACGCGGAGTACCCGGGCCGGCCCATCAGCGCGGCTTCGTCCGGCAGGAAGGTGTCGGTCGAGCTCGACGCGACCCCGAAGAGCGCGGACGTGTCGCCTGTGTTCGTGGGGTTGTTGTAGAAAAAGCGCTGGGCCACGAGCCGGTACAGCCGCCTCATGGTCTCGAATTCGGAAGAGGTGCCATCGGCCGCCGCCACAGCGTAGTCGAGAAGCGAGTATCCGTGGGCAGCCCCTGTCCGGCGGAAGGCGCCGGTGAGCCGCGTCTTGAGCTGATACTCGCCGGTCCCACTCCAGAACTCGATGGCGGTCGTGAAGTGGTCCCGCACGTTGTCCCGATCCGGGCCGTAGTCGCCCTCGAGAGGCATGCCGTCCTCGTCCTCGTCATAGGCGTAGGCCTCGAGCTCCGCGTGGGTGAGCCCACCGCTCTGGACGAGGCCGTAGGGGTTGTGCAGGACGTAGAACATCACGTCCGAACCGAGCTGGCCGCCCCAGGGCCCGAAGGCACGCAGGACGTACCGGCCCACGGGGGCGTCGCTCGGCACCTCCACCATCCAGTGCTCGCGGTTGTGCGCTGCAACGCCCGTCGGCGTCCCGACGCCGCCGGTGTAGTCGCGGGCACGTGACACGACCCAGCCCAGCTGCTCACTGTCGCCGTAGCGGTAGATCCGCACCTGACCGTTCCACCAAGGCCCCCGGAGCGTCCAGTGATCGAGGGCGACCTCCACGGTCGTGCCACGACGTACCGGCGGCGGACGCACCCACCAGCGCAGACTGTCCCCTTGCGCGAAGGCGACGCCTTCGTTCCAGGCGTCGTAGTCGCCGGTGTGCATGGGGCCGCGATAGAGGAACTGGACGGTATCCCACTGGTTGCGGAAGCTCGCGGGGTCGAAGCTCTCGTCATTGACGCCGAACCAGAGGTACGCGGGGTTCGTCCCGCTCGACCGGAACGAGAACTCCACCGTGTGCGCCGAGGCGGACAGCCGCCCCAGCGGGTAGCTGAACGGCCCCTGATCGAAGGCGCGCTGGTAGAGCAGCGAGCCATCGAGCCGCACGTCGTCGACGTACGCGTACTCGCCCTCGGTCGCGTTGCGGTAGGCGCCGCCCTTGAGGAAGGCGTAGCTCTCCTGCTCCACGACGATCCTCGCGCGCACGTCGGCACGAGTCGCCGGAGGGTCGCTCCAGTACGTTTGCAGCGGGTGCGAAGCTGCATCCCGAGCGCTGAAAGACAGCGTGCGCCAGGCGTTCGGCGCGTGGTACTCGAAGCTCAGCCGGTACCACCCCGCCTGCGAGGTCGGCATCGTGTAGATCCGCTTTCCCCAGGCGTCGGCCAGCCCCAGGCTGCTCTCGTCGGCCTCGCCCGGGTGCGTCGTCAGCACCACCGAGCGCAGCGAGTGGGTCCAGTCGATGACGTCACTCGAGTCCGTCACCTCGAGCTCGAACGCGATCGGTTCCCCGTTGTCATCGGGCTGATACACGTGAAGGGTGTGCGTGAACGTCCCGGTCGCCTCGAACGTCTCGTCGAGGGACGTGGTGTAGACCTTCCCCGGTGTCCCCAGCGCCCGCACCGGCTTCAGCGTCGCGCCGATTGCCGGATCCGAGTAGGTGATCGCGCTCCGGACCACACGGACGTTCATGGCGTCGCTCTCGTGATCGCTGCACGCCGTCAGCCCAACGCCGACGATCATGGTGGGCACGGCACCCAGCGCGAGGATGCGCCATCCGTGTATCGATGTACCCATTGTGTGCTTCTCCTTTCGCCCCCCGGAGACCGGAAGCATGCGCCGCTCCAGGCCACGGTGTTTCCCCCGGGCCGATTTACCTCGCCCTCAACCCAGAGTCCAATGTCGTCCTTGCCATCACCGGTGCAGGCGCCGACGGCAAAATCGTATCGATTCGGGGCGAGCCCGAACCCGACGCGTGGTTACCCCCGGCCCTCCACCGGAACGCCCCAAATCTCCCGAGCGTACGCGGCAATGGTGCGGTCGCTCGAGAACCGCCCCATGCGAGCCACGTTGAGGATCGCCTTCTTGGTCCAGGCTGCCTGGTCGAGGTACGCGGTCTCGATGCTGCGCTGACAGCGAACGTAGCTAAGGAAGTCCGCGAGCAGCATGTACCGGTCCCCGCAGAGCAACGCATCGACGAGCGGGCGGAACCGCGCGGGCGCCTCGGGCGAGAACATGCCGCTCGAGATGGCGTCCAGCACCGCGCGCAGCTCGGGATCCGAGTAGTAGAGGTCTTCCGGACGGTATCCGGCGCGGTTGACGGAAAGCACCTCCTCGGCGGTCAGACCGAAGAGGAACATGTTCTCGCGTCCGACCGCTTCCATGATCTCGATATTGGCCCCATCGAGCGTTCCGGCCGTGAGCGCCCCGTTCAAGGCGAACTTCATGTTTCCCGTTCCGGAGGCCTCCATCCCGGCCGTGGATATCTGCTCGGACACGTCGGTCGCGGGAATGAGCATCTCCGCGATCGTGACGCCGTAGTTGGGCACGAACAGCACCCGCAGGGAGTCCTTGACCAGCGAATCGGCGTTGACCACGCGCGACACCGAGCTGATGAGGTGGACGATGCGCTTGGCCATGTCGTAGCCGGCCGCTGCCTTGCCGCTGAAGACGAAAGTCCGCGGCACGGCATTGGCAGCGCGGCGCTCCCGACGCTCGAGGTACAAATGGATGACGTGCATCAAGTTCAGGAGCTGCCGCTTGTATTCGTGAATGCGCTTGGCATGGGCGTCGAGCAGCCAGCCCGGGTCGAGTGACATCCCGTGTCGATCCAGGAGGAAGGCACCGAGCCGCTCCTTGTTCTCCCTCTTGACCGCTCGCCATTTCACCTGGAACTCCGGATCCTCGGCGAAAGCAACGAGCCCCTCGAGCCGATCCAAATCAGTACACCAGCGATCGCCGATGCACGAAGTAATCAAAGCGGCGAGCCCCGGATTGCACTTGAGCAGCCAGCGTCGCGGAGTCACACCGTTGGTCTTGTTCGAGATCTTGCCCGGGTAGAACTCGTCGAAATCCTCGAATACCTGGCGCCGCAGAATCTCGGTGTGCAGGGCCGACACTCCATTTACGTGAGAGCTGCCGACGATGGCCAGGTGGGCCATCCGTATCTTCTTCTCCGGCCCTTCCTCCACGATCGACATGCGGCGCACGCGGTCCTCGTCGCCGGGATGGCGCGCCCACACTTCCTGCAGAAACATGTGGTTGATGAGGTAGATGATCTGCAGATGGCGCGGCAAAACGTGCTCCAGCATCCAGACGGGCCATCGCTCCAGAGCCTCGGGCATGATGGTGTGGTTCGTGTACGCCATCGAGCTGCGCGTGATCTCCCACGCTTGCTTCCAGGGCATGCCATACACATCAACCAACAGCCGCATCAGCTCGGCGATGGCCAGCGCCGGGTGGGTGTCGTTGAGTTGGAACACGGCGAACTCGTGCAGGCTGTCGACGCGCTTGTGGCGAAGCAGGTGCCGGTGGATGGCGTCCTGCAGCGTGGCACTCACCAGGAAGTACTCCTGTTTGAGACGAAGCTCCTTGCCCGAAACCGCGTCGTCGCGCGGGTACAGGACGCGGGAGATGTTCTCACTCTGGCTCTTGTCCTCGACGGACTTGATGTAGTCTCCGCGATTGAATACGGTGATATCGAACTCCTGGGTCGCCTTGGCCGACCAGAGGCGAAGAGTGTTGACGATGCCGTTGCGGTGCCCGGGCACCGGCACGTCGTAGGCCATGGCGAGCACCTCCTCGGTATCGACCCATTCGTGGACGATCTCGCCGCTGCGCCCGGTGTACTGGATGACACGACCCCCAAAATGGACGTGGAACTGCCGTTCCGGACGGGCGACCTCCCACGGGTTACCGAGCCGGAGCCAGTTGTCGGGCACCTCGACTTGCGCCCCGTTCACGAGCGTCTGACGAAAGATCCCGAACTCGTAGCGTATCCCGTAGCCCATGCCGGGGATCCCAAGCGTCGCCATGGAGTCGAGGAAGCACGCCGCAAGCCGACCCAAACCGCCATTGCCGATGCCCGGGTCTCTTTCTTGCGTCACGACGTCGCCGTACTCGATGCCGAGTCTGGACAATGCGGTCTTCGTTTCGTCGAGGATCCCCAGGCTCAGCAGGCCATCCTCCAGCAGCCGGCCCAGCAGATACTCCATGGAGAGGTAGTAGACACGCTTCGGTTGATTGGTCAGGTTCCGATGCCACGTACGGGTCCAACGATCCGCCAGGCGGTCCCGCGCGGCGCGCGCCACGCTCCAGAACTCGTCCAGCGGCGTAGTTGCGATCGGGTGTTTGCCTTGCGTGTGCTGAATATGGTTGATGATGCTGCGCCGAATGGACTCCGCGTCCACCGGGAGCTGGTCCTCGGGCATGACTAGTTGATGTCGACTCGCCATCGTTCTCTGGCCTCGGGAGCACCCTGGGAAGGCTCGAGTTCACACGAGCTTCACGGACAAATCAAGTGAAGCCTCCGCCCCGTGCGGAGGTGTGCGCATGTCCCAGTGCGTGCCACACCGGGCACCTCGGCAGAGTCAGACCTTGCCGGTCTTGGCCTTGTCGATCCACCGCTTGATCTCGGTCTCGATCACGCCAAGGGCAGTCTTCTGGAATGGTCGAAGCAAGAACGGGACGTTCAGCTCCATCTCGATCTCGGAGTCGCGCACGACCACGCCGCCAGCAAGGACGAAGCCCTTGATGGAAAACGAGAGCTCGGCCACGTCGTCCTTCACCCAGCGCACCTTGGGCGAGTACTCCGCGTACTTCGACTGGTACTTCGCGAACGCCGCTTCGGTAGCCTGCTTCGCCTTCTCTCGACCCAAATCGTGCGGCACGGTGTGTTTCATGGAGCGCGTCCTCTTGATGCCTAGCCAACAGGCGCCAACCCTAGCTGAGCTCGAGCATGCGGTCGATAGGCTTCTGCGCGCGGCGGCGCAGCTCCTCGGGCATGTCCAGCCTCGGCGCGAGGTCCCGCAGCGCGAGAAACACCTTTTCCGGCGTGTTCTTGCGCATGTACGGACAGAGACTGCAGGCGCAGTCGGTGTCCGGCGGCGCGGCGATGAAGACCTTGGCGGGCATGCGCTTGCGCATTTCGTGTAGGATCCCGGATTCGGTGACGACGATGTACTCGGTCCCCGGGTCGCGCTCCGCATACTTGATGAGTCCCGCCGTGGAGCCAATGAAGTCAGCTCGTTCGAGCAGCTCCTCCTCGCATTCCGGATGCGCGATGATCTTCGCTTGCGGATGCCTGGTTTTCAGAGCCAGCAGCTTCTGCAGACTGAATGCCTCGTGTACGACGCAACTGCCCGCCCAAAGGGTCATCTTGCGCCCGAGCGTCTTGTTCAGATACCGACCGAGGTGCCTATCGGGCGCGAAGAGGATCTCTCTGTCCGCCGGAACCGACTGGACGATCTTCGCGGCATTGCTCGAGGTGCAGATGAGGTCGCTCTCGGCCTTAACCGCTGCCGAGCAGTTGATGTAGCTGATCGCCACCGCTTCCGGCCTCTCGATCCGCCACGCCCGGAAAGCCTCTGCTGGACAGCCGTCGGCTAGAGAACAGCCCGCCTCCATGTCCGGAACGACGACGACCCGGTCAGGGTTCAAAATCTTGGCCGTTTCGGCCATGAAATGCACACCGGCGAAGACGATGACGTCGGCCTTCGTTCGCTGCGCTGCGCGGGCCAGCTCGAGCGAATCGCCAACGAAATCCGCAACCTCCTGGATCTCACTCTCCTGATAGTAGTGCGCGAGCAGCACGGCGTTGCGCTCACGCTTGAGACGGCGGATCTGCTCGTCCACGTCGAAGCACGCGAGGTCGGGCCCAGCAGCTGGAAGGTCGGTCATTTCGGCGCAGGGTATAGGGCCTCGGCACGATCGACGCCAGACGGCCCGCGGGACGGGCCTTACTTGAACGTCGACTCGCGCGCTAGCTTGGCCGTGCCCTTGCCCTGTACCTCCAGCATCTTCCCCTTGACCTTGACCTGCCCGCCCGGCTTCAGCGTGCCCTCGAGCGCGAGCGAACTCGTCCACCCGGTGAGCATGTCGACCGTGGCAGGCCCCTTCAGTTCGAGGCTGAACACCGTAGGCCCGGTGTACAGGTCCGACTTGAGCACCAGCGCCAGCTTGGCGGTCTTGCGGCCGCCGCTGTCGAAGCCCTGGAATTGGGCATCCAGCTGGCTCTTCGTGTGATCTACTCCGGGAATGGCACCCACCAGGGCATTGATGAAGGCAGTGTCCACCTCGAGCGCTGAACCGGGCTTGGCGCCGCCGCGCTCGATGGCGGCGAGCACGGGGTGCGCACCGCCCACCCAGCCGTACTCGTTCATGACCGCCGTCTTCTCATCGTCGGACATGGCCTTGCCCTCGGCGCGCTCCACCGTGGCGCTCCCGCCCGAGGACGTGACCGTGTAGCTGTTGCCGTCCGTTGGAACCTCGTACTGCAGGCCAAGCAGCGGCTTGGCCTCCCACTTGCCGTACACCACCTGCAGTTTCGTGGTGGCCGAGTCGTTTGACGCGATGACACGATGGGTTCGTTCCTCCGCGAAAGACCAGTTGCCCGTCTGCACTCCGGCGGCGGCTTCACCTCGCATGAGGGTCAGCGCGAACTGAAACTCGAGAGCGCGGCGGTCGAGCGCTTGGGTGCCGGGCTTGGGTGCTTGAGCGGCTCGCTTCGCCGTCTCTGCCTGGGTCTCTCCCTGCGTCGCGCCATCGCTCCATGGCGGGCTCTCCATCGTCGCGCCGTCATCGCCCGCCGACTCCGAGCTGGCTTGCTGGTCAGGTGACCGCGCCGACGGCGGCGAACCGCAGGCGACCGAAGCCGCAAGTGTCGTGCCGCAGAGGAACATGAAGTGCCGTGCGACCATCATCGAGGGTACCTCCGAGGCCAGCCATGATAGCCCACCGGGCCCTTTGAGTAGGAAGTCGGCGTGCGGCGTGGTCCGGGAAGATGCGTCGGTCAGCGGTCCCAATCGGCCTCGCAATACACTGAAGATATCAAAGAGGACGTGCCTGCCGCGCCGTCTCCTGCTGAACGGGTCTATCCGAACAATGGGCCAGAGGACCTCGGCGCACGAGACAGGGCACTGGTGCGTCGTTTCACTCGAAACGATGCCGAGAAACCAGGGGTGCCGCGGGTCAGATCGCTGGGAAGCGGCGGGTTTCTCGCCGCCTTCGCCCCGGTCAGGGGCGGCGAAAACCCATCGCTTCAATCAAAACGCGGCACTAGGTTCCATCGGGGTCCAAGTGGTAGGCTGCGCTCCCAGCTACAAGGTAGGGCCATCATGAGAAAGCCGTGCATCTGGGCGTCGCTGGTGATTGGACTCGCGGTCGCCTGCGGCGGCAGCCAGCAGAAGAAAGAGTCCAGGCCGCCGAGACTAGAGGAGGTCAACATCGACGCCGTCGACACGGGGTCTCTGCCGAAATGTACCGACGAGTCCGGCAACCCGCGTGAGTGCATGGACGACTCCGACTGCTGCGACGGCTTCTACTGCGGCATCGACCCAGAGGGAAGCACGCGCGTCAGGACGTGCCTGTTGGCACAATAGCAGTCCGGACAGCGCTGAGCTCCGCCGCGTGTGACGCGCGCCACTGCCGCCAGTGCATCGTTTCAATTGAAACGATGCCCAAGAACCAGGGGTGCCGCGGGTCAGCCCGCTGGGAAGCGGTGGGTTTTTCGCCGCCCTCTCCCGGGCGAGGGCGGCGAAAAACCCACCGCTTCAATCGAAACGCGGCACTCGTGCTCTGTCTCCAACACGAGGCACATGAGCAACAACGCGTTTCCTGGCTCAGACGGGGGCATTCGCTGCAGAGTTCGACAGCTTTGCCCAGCTCGAGGCCGTCGAATTCTGCAGCGAATCACGGAGACAGGGCACTCGGCGCGGCGCGTAGTGGCATCGAGGCTGGCACCCGCTACGATCAGGGCGACCCCTGTGCTTCGCCGTGGCAGTGTCAGCGGCTCTCGGAGAACGCGTATGAGCAAAGTCGGCATCCTTGGTGCAGCGATGGCCTCGTGCGTGGGGCTCGTCGGTTGCGGTGACGACTCGCATCGCCCTGCCAGCGCCGATGGCGCGAGCGACACAGGACCGAAGTACTTCGCGGACGACCGCCCCGCTCCCAAGAACGACCTCGAGTGGACTCGGTGCCCGCTGTTCACCGACCAGCGCGGAGACGAAGCGGAATGCTCGGTGACCGACATGCCGCTGCGCTATGAAGAACCGAAGGGCGAGACCATACCCGTTTTCGTCAAGCGCTATCGGGAGACCGCGCTGCCACGCCGACAGCTCTGGCTGCTCAATGGAGGCCCCGGCGGCTCGAGCGTCGACTTCGAACCGATCTACTACTACTTCACGGCGATGGCGCCCGACCTCGAGCTCTATTTCATCGATCACCGTGGAACCGGCCGGTCCGCTCGTTTGGGCTGCACGCGTGGCGAGGCTGCGTGGAGCGACGGCGCCGGGGCGATCACCGCTGATGAGTGGTCGGACTGCCGCGACGAGGCTATTTCTACGTGGGGTGACGGGTTGAATGGATTCACCGTCACAGCTGCTGCGCGGGACCTGGGCACGCTCATCGAGCGCTCCCGCCACGAAGGCGAGGAGGTCTACCTCTACAGCGTGTCGTACGGCACGTACTGGGCGCAGCGCTACTTGCAGCTGTATCCGGACCAAGCCGACGGCGTGGTGCTCGACTCCATCTGTTCGCCTGGAGAGTGCCGCTTCGGGTTGCGCTACGACCGGCTGTTCGACGCGACAGGCCGGAGGCTGATGGCTCTTTGTGGCGAAGATCCGGCGTGCCGAGCTCGCCTGGGCGACGACCCGGCGCAGTTCCTGGCCGACCTGTACGAGAAGCTCGACGCGGGCCACTGTCCCGAAATCGGTTTGGACCGGGCTGGACTCCGCGGGCTGCTCGCGATGCTGCTGATGTACGTCGGAGTGCGGGACTACATCCCGTCGCTCGTCTATCGCATCGATCGTTGCGAGCAGCGGGACATCGACGCGCTCGACAGGCTCTGGGCGGCACTGCAGGAAATCAGCGGAAGCGACGCGGGATACGGTTCTGTGGTGCTCGGCACGCACATCGGCCTGTCGGAGTTCATGGAGGATCCTGCACCCACCGTCGCCGACGCCGAAGCGAACGTGGAGGCTCTGCTGTTCTCGCCGGACGTGGGCCCCGAAATGACGTCCCTGTACCAGGAATGGCCGCGCTACGCGGCGGACGAGTACGTCGGCGCCTTCGCCGACACGGACGTGCCACTTCTGATGCTCGACGGCGAGTGGGATCCGCAGACGCCCACGGACGTGGCCAAGCCAACCACCGATCACTTCACCGGGCCGCACCAGACGTACGTGCAGATGCCGTGGTCAGCGCACACCGTCCTTACCCAGTCCCCCGTGGACAGCGTGCTGGAAGAGGTCACCTGCGGGATGCTGGTGATGATTCAATTCCTCGAAGCGCCAAAGAGCGCACTCGACACGTCGTGTACGAAGCGTGTCGCCGGGATCGACCTCGATGGGCCGGACCAGCGGGTAACGCTATGGCTGCTAGGGCAATCTGACGCCTGGGAGAACGTGGGTCTGGTCTCTTCCCGGCGCCCTGACACGACGACGTCGGATATCATGCGGCCACTGCCCGGACGCAGGCTGCCTCATCGTGGCAGGCCGCTCGGGCCGCTGGGCCGGTAAGCGTCGGGCTCTCGATGCCTCACGCATACTCTAGGACGGAGAGCGAAACATGAAGGTCAAAGCCGGGCTCGTCGGATTCGGAACCATTGGAACCGGTGTTGTGCGTCTGCTGGGCGAGCAGGACGAGCTGTTGTCCAAGCGCAGCGGCGTGGAGGTAGCGCTAGAGCGCATCGTCGATATCGACCTGGAACGTGGTCGCGGAGTCAACACCGGCCACGCACTGCTTTCTAGTCGCTTCGAAGACATCGTTGACGACCCCTCCATCGACATCGTCATCGAGCTGGTCGGCGGGACGACGGTTGCCCGAGAAGTCGTGGCGCGCGCGCTACGCGCCGGCAAACACGTGGTCACGGCGAACAAGGCGCTCCTGTACGAGTACGGGGAGGAGCTGTTCCAGCTCGCCATCGACCGGCAACGTGAGCTTCGCTACGAAGCGAGCGTAGCGGGTGGTATTCCGATCGTTCGCGTGATCACGGAGAGCCTCGCGGGCGACCGCATCTGTACCATCTACGGCATCGTCAACGGAACGACGAACTTCATCCTGACCCGGATGATCCAAGAGCAGTGGTCGTTCGAGGCCGCCTTGAAGAGAGCCCAGGAGCTCGGGTTCGCGGAGGCCGATCCCACCCTCGACATCGACGGATCCGACGCGCGAAGCAAGCTGGCCATCTTGGCGAGTCTGGCGTTCCGATGCAGGATCGACCGGAGTCGAATCGCCAAAGAAGGCATCCAGCGTATCGATCTGACGGATGTGCTCTATGCCAAAGAGCTCGGGTACGTCGTCAAGCTGTTGGCGACCGCCAAGGAACGCGACGGCGAGGTGAGCCTGCGAGTGAACCCTACGCTGGTCCCCGAGCAATGTGCCCTGGCCAATGTCTCCAACGAGTTCAACGCCGTGATGCTGCAGTCCAAGTTCCTCGGGGATTCGCTCTACGTCGGGCGCGGTGCCGGCGCGAATCCCACGGCCACGGCCGTCGTGGCCGACGTGGTGGATCTGGCGATCCGGCTCGTGGGGAAACAGGCGTTCAACGCCAACGCCTATGCCCCGATCCACGACTACGCCACGAGGAGCTATCTGGACACCCGGTCGCGGTTCTACTTGCGCCTGGCCACCGAGGAGCGCGCCGGCCTACTCGCCGTCATCACCAAGATCCTGGGCGACCACGGCATCAGCATTTCGGCCATCATCCAGAAGGAAGCCACGGGTGACCAGCCCATCCCGATCGTGCTGTTGACGCGACAGGCCCTCGAGCGGGACCTACGCGCCGCCGTTCAAGCCATCAACGAGCTGAGCTTCGTCCACGGGCCCACGGTGATCCTGCACATCGAGGACATCCGGCTCTGAACTCTGGACGCGTCGCGCGCCCTGGCGTATCCCTGCGGCGGTGAGGAGCCAACGCGAGACAGGGGCGTATCGTACCGCATCCGACGCCGAGCTCGAGCTATAGCTCGAGGCAGCTACCGGCAGGCATTCGCGAGAGCAGGACCTCGTCGGCCGTGGCTAGCTTCCAGCGACGCACGAGCGCGTGGGCTGCCAGCAGGCGGTCGAACGGGTCCCGAGTCCAGTCGAGCTCCAGAGCGCGCTCGAACCACTTCGCGGCGGGCGGCTCGTCCATCAGCCATCGCTCGTCGTTGAGCAGGTCAGTAGGACCCGCGCCGCGTCGCAGGCGCAAACGACCAGCCTCGACGAGCAGCTGAAGCTCGAGCAGACTGGTCGGGGACGCGCGCAGTCGTCCTGCATACTCGCCGAGTGAGTCTGCCCTCCGATTGCCGATGTGCAGCCACAGCAGTGCGTGCGTGTCGAGCAGGATCACGAACGCCTCTTGCGCGCCTCGAACGCCAGTCCGTCGCGCGCCCCACGCCAAGTCCAGGCGCCACACTCGACGGCGGGGTCCATGGCCTCCACGAGTGAGGGACGCCGGGTCCGGATGGGTTTGGGTCGTCGCACGCCGAGCTCGAACTCGACGCCGCGACGCTCGATGACCACTCGGTCACCACGTTCCGCGGCATCGAGAAGGCCTGAGAACTGCTGCCGCGCCGCGGCTGCCGAGAGCCTCTTCATGTGTACAATGTACATGCAGACAACGGTCCCGGCAAGCACGTCGCTCGCCCGCGACGGCTTGCAGGTCCAGCCGCCGCCCGACCGTTCGCGCCAGCCGAGCCGGGCTGTCAGCGCTTGCGGCCCACGATCTCGAGGTGGCCACCCCATGGATAGAAGACAGGATCGTCGCAGTAGCGGAGCTCGAGCTCGAGCAAGCGTCGCTGGGTCTGTGGATCCGTCGATCGGGCGCAGGCGAGGCGGTGCGCGACGACGGGCTTGCCGATGATGCGCAGGACATCAAGGCCGGCCTGCTCGAAGAGCCCTCTCAACTCCTCGGGAGTGAATGCGTGGACCGGGAAGCGGATGCCGGCGGGTGCGGCAGGCGGGATCACGAAGCCGCTGGCCAGCAGTTCCTCAGCGGCAGCGATGCCCTCGTTCTCTTCCAACCAACGCAGGGCCGCCGCTCGATTGTCGACGGACGCCACGAGCGCCCCGCCGGGCTCGAGCACCCGAACAAGCTCGCGAAGAGCCGTGACGTGATCGCCACAATAGGACAACGGATCGCCCTCACAAAGCACCATGGCGAGCGGGCAAGTCACGCTTGGGCTCGCGGATTCATTCGATGCCTACGACGCACCGAAGTGAGCTCGTGGGCCAGGCGGAGAAGGGTGGCCCCCGCTAGCCCAGGACACCGAGCGTGGCGTCTCGTTTGCACTTCACTTCCGCCCCGGCACTGATGGCGCCACACCCGGGCATCCCCGCCGATACCTCCCCGGTCAGAGGCGCCGCGAAGCTGCAGGACGGCGCATCGCACGCCATACGAGTACTGTGCTGCGCGGAGTTCGATCGGCCGCTCGGTCGCGCTACTCTCGTCCTGTATCGCACAGGCCCACATGCTGACCAGGCTGAAGATCCGCGGCTTCAAGAACCTCGTCGACGTAGATGTCGCGTTCGGACCCTTCACGTGCATCGCAGGCGCGAATGGTGTCGGCAAGTCGAACCTGTTCGACGCCAACCCCTTGCGGCAGGTGGTGATCAACACGCACTCGCCTGCGGTCGTGAGCATCGTCGCACAAGACGACATCCTGGTCGCTGAAAACAGGACCGAGGCGATCAACGGGTCACGCACGCGGGGCGTCGTATTCTCGAGTCTTGCGAACACATGGCGTCACCGCAGCGCCAGCGACCCCGAGCGCGTCAGGGTGTGCAGCGTAGACAAGGTGCTCTCCTGTCTCGCGCCTAGCCGGCTCGCTTCGGACTCGGCGCGCGCGCGGCTCATCGATCGCCCCGAGGTCCGCGAACACCTGCAACTCATCTTGCCGTTCGGCACGGACACGCGATGACCCGACGGCTTCTCGTGCTGGACACAGACGGAACCAGCGATCGCGCCCTCCGTCGACTCATGGTCCGCTTGATCGAAGAATGTGCCCCCGCGCTCGTCTTCGATCTCGAGTGGGTGGACCCAACTCGCACGCGTGCGAAAACACGCCAAGTCGCAGATCGTCTGGAGCGCACCCTCAAGCTGTTCCCCCGTGCAGATGCCGTGTTCCTGCACCGGGATGCCGAGCACGAGTCACCGTCGGCACGGACCCACGAGGTGATGGATGGTGCGGACGAGCTACGTCGGCGCTTCGGCAGGCCCGTGTTGACGCCAACTGTCCCCGTCGTCCCGGTGAGAATGCACGAGGCCTGGCTTCTCGTGAGCGAGCGGGCGCAGCCTCAAACGTTTCCGCGCCCGGCAACACGCTTGGCTCGTTTCCGAATACATCGACGATCTTGCACTGCTACGTCGGTTGTCGGCCTTTCGAGACCTCGAGGAACGAACGCGCCACCTCGTTGCCCGCTTCGACGACCCGTGAACTCCGGGAGGCTCGCGCAGGGCAGTCCCTAGCGACCTGCGCGTCTCGCCGAAAAGAGCCGGACCACGTCGGCCCCTCCCGTGGCGCGCGGAGCGCGACGCAAGGGAGGGGCGGCGCCCGTGAGGCGGCATCAGCCGCCTCACGGGCGCGGGGTGGGCATCTCTGAGATCGGCTCAGCCTATAGCCGGCCGCGCTCGTTCAGAGGATCTCCGCGATCTGCACCGCGTTGAGCGCCGCGCCTTTGCGCAGGTTGTCCGCCACGACCCACAGGTTGATGGCGCCGGGCACGGCCAGGTCGTCGCGGACGCGGCCGACGTAGACCGGATCCGTATCGGCGGCGAGCAAGGGCTGCGGCTCCTTGCCAGGCGCGTACTCGCCTTGTACCAACACCACGCCGGGGGCGCCACGTAAGAGCTCGATGGCCTCGGAGGCCTTCATCGGGCGATGGAACTGGACGTGAACCGTCTCGGAGTGGCTGGTCACCACGGGCACGCGCACGCAGGTCGGTGTCACACCGATCTCCGGGTCGCACAGGATCTTGCGCGTCTCATTGACCATCTTCAGCTCCTCCTCGGAGTAGCCGTGCTGCCCGGGCTTCCAGTCGCTCATCAGGTTCATCGCCATCTGGCCTGGAAACACCTTCACTGTGGGCTGCTTTCCCGCTGCGATCTCGGCAATCTGAGCGCGGAGCTCCTCCACCGCAGCATGGCCCTTGCCGCTCGTCGCCTGGTAGGTGGAGACGACGATGTGCTTCACGCGCGCGGCCGCGTGCAGCGGCTTGAGCGCGACGACCATCTGGATGGTGCTGCAGTTCGGGTTGGCGATGATGCCCTTGGGGCGGACGCGAGCCGCCTCGGGGTTGCACTCCGGCACGACCAGCGGCACCTCCGGGTCCATGCGCCAGCAGCTCGAGTTGTCGATCACCACCGCACCAGCCTGCGCCGCAATCGGGGCGTACTCGCGGGAGACGCTGGCGCCCGCGCTGAACAGTGCGATCTCGACACCCTGAAACGCCTTGGGCTCGAGCAACTCTACCGTGAGCTCCTTGCCGGCGAACGGCAGCTTCTTACCGACGGAGCGTTCCGAAGCGAGCGCCACGACCCGGCGCGCCGGGAAGTTCCTTCGCTCCAGGGTTCGGAGCATCTCGCGTCCGACCGCACCTGTCGCTCCTACGACTGCCACCACGCTGCTCATTGTTCTTCTCCTTGACTGGATGGTACTGCTCGCTCGCGAACGGAGGCCTCGCTCGGCGGATGCCAGGGCGGGAGCCATTCGCAGCCAGCGCGAACGGACGCCGGGGCTGTGCCCTTCGGGCCGCGTCCGCGCGTGCTTTGTAGCTCGTCGGCGGCGCACCGGCACATCGATGAGCAGGGAGTCGAACCGAGCGGAGGGCCGGCCATTTCGGCAGCTGTCGGTTCCCAACGTCCCCTGGGCGGAGGTGGCGACGGTCAACGCGGCAGCTACGATGGCGCGGTGGCACCCGTTCACGCGTCTCTGGCCTGTCGATCCTGGTCCTGGGTTGCGCTGGCGACGGGCATCTCGGCTCTGTCGGCGTGCGGTTCGGCAGCGACACCGGCCGCGTCGCCCAGCCCGGGCGCCAGCTCCAAACCGAGCGACGCGAACCCAGCGCTCATCACGCCGGCACGCTGGTTCGCGAGCGTCACGTCGACGGATGCGACGAGCTACGGCACGGGCCGCAGCGGAGGCAAGCTCGTGATCGTGCAAGGGCTACGCATGGAGCAGGCGCCCGACGGATCGCTCGAACGCGCAGCGGAGTTCTTGCCGAGTACAGACGCCATCGCCACGGCAGAGCTGCCCCCGCGCTTCGGTGGCGGCTACCTCTACTACGTCCCTGGCGAGGAGACGCCGCTCTGGCGTTCCTCGACTTGGACGGGCAAGCTCTTTCCGCTCGCGCGCGTGCCCCTGCAGGCCGATTCGGTGGTGCCTGGATTGGATCGACTCTACCTGTCCGAGGAGCGTACCGGGGAGATGCTCGCACTCGACCCGAAGAACGGGCAGGTCACGGATCTCGGGCCGCTGCCTGCGGCCCCGGCGTACGGCAGCATGGCCTTCGTGGATGCGTGGTTCGGCGCGGTCGAGGTGCCCTACCTCGGGATCCTGGCCACGTTCGATGCGGGGGATTCATGGCACCCGGTCCGGCTGCCGGGACTGCGCGTGGCGCTGATGCGCAACAGGATCGTGCTCCGGGGCGCGTCACAGGAGCCGGTTCTGGTGCTTGAGCCCTCCGGTCGGCTCCATCCTCCGGATCCCCAACCGAGGTTGCCACACCTCGAGGAGGATGAGAGCGCTCGGCGCCTGTCGCGGGACATAGCGCCGCTGCAGGCTGACCCGCGCGGGCGCGCGCACGCGCCCCGGCTCAGCGACACGCTGCGCAAAGCGACGCTGCACGGTTGGCCCGACACGTCGAGCACGGCCGTGTTCGCAGAAGGTGGGGCGCTGGCGCGCATTCGGCTAAGGGACGGAAAACTGCTACGGGTCGCACAGCGCGTTTTCGGCCGGGCGGGCGGCGCCTGCCATGCTGTCGCGTTGGGTGACGATTTCGGCTTCGTCTGCAACGAGCCGGACTCGGCGACCACCGTGTATCGATTCGTGCGTCCGCTGGGCGCAAAACGCGTGTTCGGCTTGCCCGAGCCGCGGCAGGTCATCTCGAGCGGCAATGGGTCGCTCGTCATCCGTGGTGCCTGCGAGCCCAACGCAGAACAGAATGGATCCGGTGCCTCGGCTCCTTCCTTCTGCGTGTGGGGGCCGAGAACGGGCCTGCAAGAAGTGCCGGTGCACGGTGACCCGCGCGTCCTGCGCGCTGTCGCGCTGCGCGACGGACGAACCGTCGTCCTCACACCGCCACGGCCCACGGAGCCAGGTGAGCTGGTGGTCTTCGACCGCGACGGGCATCCGTCGTCTCGCCGGCTGCGCCTGCCGGTTGACGCCGACGCCTCCGTGCGTGCGCTGCTCAACTCGGGACTCTGGCTGGACGGTGGCGTCGAGACGCCCGAGGGCAGGCTGGGCCTTTGGGTGGTCGGGCCCAAGGGATACGCCGGGACCCGCGTCGACCTCGACGGGTCGCTGACCGTCGGACCCAACCAGGATCCCGATGAGCAGACGTTGTTCGCGGGGCTCTTGGCGTTTGGCATCGACGACAACGGCACGGCCAAGGAGTCCATCGATGGCGGCCTGAGCTGGAAGGGGTTGGAGCTTCCGGCCGGCAATCCCTTCCCCGAACCAAACGAGCGCGCGGAAGGCACCGAGGCGGGCTGCTCGCGCATCGGATGCGCTTTCGGAGCATGGCTGCGCGTCGGCTGGCTCGCGCCGGCGCGTGGCTCGTCCGGGCTCACCCAAGGGTCCATGCCCAAGCCCGCCATTCTGCCGCCTCCAGCCGGGGGACGCTGGAACTTCGAGTGCGCGCTGACAGGCGCGCAGAGCCCGCCCCGCGTCCCGGCGCGCAAGACTCTAGGCTCCGAAGAGGACGATGGCACCGGACCGACTGAGGCGTGGCGGCCGCTCTATGGCTCGGGACCGCGGGCGTTGGGGCCAAGCGCGCTCGGATTCGGCTACAATGCATCGGACAACGAAGCCGAGCTCAGCGCGTACACTTGGGGTCCGCGGGGGGCGAGCTGGGAACAGGCTGGACGCTGGCAGATCTTCGTGGCTCCGGCGGGCGCCGTGTCGAGCCCGGTCTGGTCCACCTCCATCAGCCGCAGCCCATGGATCGACGCTGCCTCGGCCGCCGACGCGTTCGGGCGCTCGCCCTCCGGCAGCGCCAGCAGCTGGAGCGTCGAAATGGAGCCGTCGGGAGAGGCTGGAGTACTGCGGCATGCTTCGCCGAACGGCGTGAACCTGTACCTGTTCGAGCAGAATCGCACGATCGTGCCGGTGGTGGGTGCCCCCTCGCAGGTGAGCCGCCTGCTCGGCGTGGCGAAGGTGGGCGACCGTTGGTACTTCGGTGTCAAAGGGGGCTCGGTCGAGTTCTTGGTGTATGCGGTTCAGGGCAACCACGCCGAGCCCTTCGCGCAATACGACGAGCTGTCGCGTCGACTCGAGCCGCGTCTGGTGCGCGACAACCGATCGCGGACGCTGGCGATCTGGGCCAAGGACACGAAACTGCGTGGGGCGGCCACGACGTGGTACCTCTATCCGCTCGACAAGACCGGACGCGTGCGCGAGCCCTTGGTGCTGGCGCCGAAGATGCTGGGGGCGCCCCCCCGCCCCTGCGATCCAGATTCCGAAGGCTGGGTGCTCGATGGTGAGCCGCCGGTACAGCCGCTCGTCCAGCTCATGGACGCGTCGGAGGATGCTGACAGCCCCCGAGCCGTAACCGCGCGCCTGCTAGCTGGCGCCCAAGGCCTCTGCATTGCGGGGCTCGAGGCGCGTGTGGACGGCGACGCCACCACCGGCATGCGCCCGCTGCCTCACGGTCCGAACCCCACACGGCCAAGCACGATACTCGCCCTTCAGAGCACGGAGAAGACCGGACGGCGCCGTGAGCTCCGGTGCGTACAGTAGGTACGGGTTCGCTAGCACTACTTCGCCAGTTTTTCAGGGTGGCACGTCCGGGCGCACAGGGCGCCCGCAGTGGGGGCACGGAGTCGGCGCAACCAA
>JAFGIS010000277.1 GCA_016929495.1 Polyangiaceae bacterium
CACCCATTGGGACCACATCAACGGGTTCCCTTTCTTCGATCCAGGATTTCAGCCTGGACGGAGCTTCGAGATCATGGCCGGCCATCTGAAGAGACCGGGCGGCATTCGAGACGTGTTCGTGGGCCAGATGGCGCAGCCCACCTTCCCCGTGCCCCTGGAAGCAATGCGGGCCAGTCTGACCTTCCAGGACTTCGAGGCCGGGGACAGCTTCGGTTTCGACAATGGGGTCCGCGTGCGCACGACGCCGCTGAACCACCCCAACGGCGCAACGGCGTACCGCATCGAGTTCGAGGGTCGTGCGCTCTGCTACGTCACCGATACCGAGCATGTCGTGGGCACCCCCGACCCCCGGGTACTGGCGCTGATTGAAGGGGCTGATCTGGTCATCTACGACTCGACGTACACCGACGAGGAGTTTCCCTCGCACGTCGGCTGGGGCCACTCGACCTGGCAGGAAGCCATCCGCCTCTGCCGCGCGGCGAGCGTGAAGCAGCTGGCACTGTTCCATCACGATCCGAGTCACGAGGACGGTTTCATGCGCACCGTCGAGCGCGCGGCGCGCGCCCAATGGGACGCGACCTTCGTGGCACGCGAGCGAACGCGCATCCAGCTCGCGTGAAGCGGTCGAAGCCTTGCCATGCGCCTACTTGGGGGCGTTCGCGCTGACGAACGTCACCGGAAGGGAAGGCGAGATGAGCGACGCCGTGTCGAGCTGGCTCAACAATGACCCGCTGTACGACGACGCGTACTCCCAGGCGACGCTCCGGGTGCTCTACCTATTGGTTGCCGCGGGCAGGTTCCCCTCGACGCTCTGACGCGGGCGTTCCGGTCCGCCCGTGGCCTATTGGCCGGCCTTTGACACAGCCCTCGGGGTCCCGCAGCGGCCCTTTCTGCTGTCCAGTCCGCTTGCCTGTGCTATGTAGCCGCCTCCCCGTCTGGGGCGGTAGTTAAGTTGGTTATAACGCCGGCCTGTCACGCCGGAGGCCGCGGGTTCAAGTCCCGTCCGCCCCGCAGAGTTCGCGAGATTCTTGGGTGATCCTGAGCTTCCGATCGTTTGCTCCGATCGCTTGCTCCACATTCCGAACGGATGACCAGCGGTTCGGGCAACGTTCTGTGCAGCCCGAGCCGCGCAGGTCGGGGCGCTCGGTTCCCCGGACCGAAACAGGCTGGGCGGGTGGCCTTTCGCTTCTCGGACTGTCCGCACTTGACCCTCCCACTTCGCGATCAGCTGGGTCCACTTGCTTCGGCGACGCTGGGGTGTCGCTTGGTGAGAATGCCGACGACAACGACGATGCTGTCAACGACTCTGAAGTGAACAGCGTATGGGAACCGACGGACACGTGCATACCGCAGCCCGCCAGCACCGAGACGAGGTACTCGTGCACAGGAACGCCGGCGGCGACCGCGGTTTGCAGAACGCTGCGGACGACGTCGAGGGCGAATCGGCCTTCGAGGCTGCGGCGGAACATGGAGCTGCCCTTGATGAGCCTTTCCATGCGGAGCATTCTCTCCCGCAGGTTGTTGGTTGCCTCGATGCGAGGATCGTCGAGGTACGCGGTCAACGCTGAGCCCTTCGGACTTCGAATCGGCCTGGCCGAGCTGAAGCCTCACCGCGGAGGCCGGGCCGCCTGACGTGTAGCGCCTCCGCCTCTGGCTAACGTGGTGCGCTTGAGCCGCGTGGGGCCCAGCACCAGAAGCGTACAGGGCGACCAGCCGCCACGTACCGGCGACGATGACCCGGAGCGAGGCGTTCCTGGCCCCACGTCGGATCCAGGCGCTGGTTAGCCACCGCCCTTGCCGGGCGAGATGATCGGTACGAGCTGTCGACGGTTGCGCCGGTACAGCCCGAAGTCGCTATCCAAGGTCAACACTGCGCTCTGAGGGTCGAGCTCCGTCATCCGAACCAGGCAGGCGTCCGCAAGCGACATCGGAACGTCCCTGAACTTCTTCATCAGCGCGCGGACGGCGCCTATCTCCCCGGTCACCCGAAAGTCGCTCCTGACGATCCCACGAGCAACGAGTTCGAGAACGGCGTCCGAGCCTCCCTCCACCGTGCGAAGCAAGAAGCACGCTTCGGAGAGCACCGCATCGCATGTGAACACGGGCGGCTCGATCAGATCGAGGACTCGGCTCGCCCATGCATGCTGGCGTTCTCTTCGGTTAAGCAGGGCGACGAGCGGACCGGTATCGAGGATGACGGTCCTCACCTGCCGTAGCCCGACATGTGCTTGGGGTTGGTCGCTAGATCGGTGGGCCCATCCACCGAGCCAACCAGGTCGCTGGCGAGTGCTGTGACGGAGCGACGCTTGCCCTTGGCGAGCGATTGCAGCGCCTCGCGAAACAGCGCCGACCGGCTCGAGCGACGCGTACGGGCCAGCTCGCTCAGGGCGTCATCGAGCTCTTCTGGCAGCTTGAAGGAGACCGTTCGCATCGCACTAGGCATTCGTAATACTCAGGTTACATTGGAGTATTACATCGAGCGCTCCGGGCGTCAACGGTCCGCTCGCGAGACCCCAGGGCGACCGCATCTAGTTTCGCTTTCCATGGGACACGAAATGTGTTCCATGCCGAAAGATGGAGCCTCCGGCGATCTGGGCCCACTTCGAGAGCCTGAAAGACCCGCGGGTCGAGCGGACCCGGCGATCGCGGTGAATCTGTTGAAGGCCGAGAAGACCTGCAAACGAGGCATCGAAGGCAAGCGCAAACACGCTGCGTGGAACCATGACTACCTGTTGAAGGTACTGGAGGCGGGAGCGAGCCTTCCAGGCTGAGGCCCGACCACGACGCTACGGCGGATTCGCGCCGCAGTCCCGTCGTCGCAGCCACAGGCTCAGGGGGCGGCGCGATGCTGCCTCGTCAGGCTTCCGACGGCACTGCTGATGACAGGGTGTGGCACCGTTGAGGCTCGCCTGACTCGGCCAGCCAATTTTCTTCTTTCCAAACAGGCCAGCGAGAAATGCTCGGACGCACCGACGTCTCCAACGTACCAGCGCCAGCGTCCGAGCATTTCGAGCTGGCTCCGCGCTCGCCTGTCACCCATCAGACATCGAGGCGCAGCCCGAGCGTGGCCCTGCCACTACCCATACCGGTCGGCCTTCCCCACCCGAGCGTGCGAAGGGTTGGGGAAGGCGAGCCGAGCGCTGCGCCTTCAGGCGCACGCGAGGCGGTCCATCAGCCGAATTAGGATGCGGTCGCCCTGCGCGAGACCCTCTTCGGCGGGCGCCCCTGCTGCCACGGGTCCCTTGGAACATGCGCGTCGTCGGGGCCGCGTCACGCTGCAGATTCGGGCGGCACGCGACGGGTGGCCAACGTGGTGCGCTTGAGCCGCGTGGGGCCCAGCGGAACGAGGGTACAGGATGCGAGGCGGCCAGAGAAGAGTGGCGGCGACCAGCCGCCACGTGCAGGGGACGGGGACCCGGAGCGAGGCTCCTTCCGGCCCCATGTCGGTTCCAGGCGCTTGTTGGGCGGCCCCGCGCACGGTAGTATTGCGTCATGCGAAGCTTCACCGCCGTGATCGAGCGAGATCAGGCTACCG
>JAFGIS010000024.1 GCA_016929495.1 Polyangiaceae bacterium
AGCCCGGTACATGAGCCGCACCGTGGCGGCGAAGGTCGAAAGACCAGGTCCCGAGGGACACAATCCGGGCTGGAGCCAGTCATGAGCATCCCACAGAGCGTCGCCGACGTACTGAAGGGACACGTGACCCTCGAATACGGGGCCATCGACCGAAGGTACCTCAACGCCTACGTGCCCAAGTTGCAGACCGAAGCCGGCGTGGCGGCGTTCTTTCGTCACGATCGGGGTCATCCGTTCGCCTTGTCGGCGTTGATGGCCCCGACAACGCTCAGCTTCGTGCGCCGCATCGAACGATTCGACCAGCAGCAACAAGTCCCTCTCATCCAGTTCGCCAGAGGTCAGCGCAAGGATGACGTGATGAAGGAACACCTTAGGCGAACTGGCGGTGTGAAGATCGAGGCTAGCTGCAGCCCATCGAGTTGCCGCAATTGAGACACTTGTAGCAGGCGCCGTTTCGCACGGTGATGTGCCCGCAGCCATCGCAGACTGGCGCGTCACCCATGAGTTCCTCGAGCTGCGCGTCGAGCACCGCGAACTGACTGTCGGTCGGGCTGGCTGCGCGTGGCGTCATGGTCGTCGAGGCCAGTGTGCGTGGCGCCAGGCTGCCATCGGTTTGCGGGGACGGCTTCGGACCTCCGCTATCGATCATACGTCCCGTTGGATCCTCGATGCTGACCGACTCCTCCGAGGGCTTGACCTGGGCGAAGTCGTAGCGCTTGAGGTACTCGACGCCGAGAACGCGGAAGATGTAGTCGACGATGGAGGTGGCGAACTTGATGTTGTCGTGACCCGAGACGACACCGTGTGGTTCGAAGCGGGTGAAAGTGAATTGTTCGACGTACGTTTCGAGAGGAACGCCGTACTGAAGTCCGATCGAAACCGCCATCGCGAAGCAGTTCATCAATGAACGGAACGCGGCGCCTTCCTTGTGCATGTCGATGAAGATCTCGCCCAGTGCCCCGTCCTCGTATTCGCCCGTGCGCAAGAAGACCTTGTGCCCACCGACGTGGGCTTCCTGGGTGAAACCACGTCGCTTCTTGGGCAGTCGTATGCGTTGGCCGCTGGGAAGCACGGCCGGTGCGGGAGGCTCGGGAGCGTCGACGCACTGATCGGTCGGCTCGTTCGAGGCGCCGGTGGCCGACAGCGGCTGTGAGGCTTTGCAGCCATCGCGGTACAGAGCGATGGCTTTGAGACCGAGTCGCCAGCCGTGCTCGTAGATCTCGCGTATGTCGTCGACGGTCGCCTCATTGGGCAGATTGACCGTCTTGCTGATCGCCCCCGAGATGAATGACTGGGCGGCGGCCATCATGCGTACGTGCGCCATTGGACTGAGAAAGCGCCGGCCGTGGCGCCCGCAACGGTTCGCGCAGTCGAAGACCGGATAGTGTTCCTCTCTGAGGTGGGGCGCGCCTTCGATCGTCATTCGTCCAACAATCGTTTCCCCGGCTTCCTCGATCTCTTCCTCGCTGAATCCGAGGTGACGCAGAAGCGTGAAGCCGGGCTTGCCCGCAGCGTCCGCGTCGATGCCCAGGCGCTGGTATGTTTCACGGCCGAGCACCCAAGGAGCGAAGGCAAGGTTCAGATCGAACACGCTAGGCAGAGCCGCCTCCGCCTTCTCCAGATCGTCACGATGGAGGCCGTGAGCCTCGAGCGTGACTCGGTTGATGTGTGGCGCGGCCAGAAGCGTGTTCGTGCCGGAGACGTAGGCGACGATTTCCTGGATCTGAAGCTCGGCGTATCCGAGTCGCCTCAGGGCTGCGGGTACCGACTGGTTCACGATCTTGAAATACCCTCCGCCCGCGAGCTTCTTGAACTTGACGAGGGCGAAGTCCGGTTCGATGCCGGTCGTGTCGCAGTCCATCAGGAGGCCGATGGTTCCGGTGGGCGCGAGAACCGTCGCCTGCGCGTTTCGATAGCCCCATTTCTCGCCGAGCTCGAGCGCGCGATCCCAATCGTCGCACGCTGCGCGATACAGGGCGTCCGGGCAGTCACCCTCGTCGATGGCGTACGCTTCGTCCCTGTGCATGCGTATGACCCGCAGCATAGGCTCACGATTCTCGGTGAATCGAGGAAAGGGTCCTTTGCTTGCCGCCATCTCGGCGCTGGCCGCATAGGCGTCGGCCGAGAGCACCGCTGTGAGGGCGGAGGCAATCGCGCGGCCTCTGTCCGAGTCGTAGGGCACCCCGAGCAGCATCAAGAGCGTCCCGAGATTGGCGTAGCCGAGGCCCAGCGGCCTGAAGTCGTGCGAGTTTTTGGCGATGCTGTGGGTGGGGTAGCTTGAGAAGTCTACGAGGATTTCTTGAGCCACGAGGAAGATACGGATCGCGTGTCGATACGACTCGAGATCGAAGTGTCCATCGCTTCGCAGGAATTTCGTGAGGTTCAGTGAGGAGAGGTTGCACGCACTGTCGTCCAGGAACATGTACTCGGAGCAGGGATTGGACGCATTGATGCGTCCGGAGGTGGGGCAGGTGTGCCACCGGTTGATGGTCGAATCGTATTGAACGCCGGGATCGGCGCATGCCCACGCCGACTCGGCAATCATTCGCCAGAGATCTGCAGCGTCGAACGTATCGACGACTTCGCCCGTGGTTCGAGCGACCGTCTGCCAGGCTCCGCCGTGCAGCGCTGCCTCCATGAAGGAGTCGGAGACCCTGACGGAGTTGTTCGCATTCTGCCCACTTACCGTGCGGTACGCTTCGCCGTTGAAATCGCTCTCGAAGCCCGCTGCAATCAATGCGCGCGCTTTCTTCTCCTCACGAACCTTCCACTGGATGAAATCCGCTATCTCTGGATGGTCCATGTCCAGGCAGACCATCTTCGCGGCGCGACGGGTCGTGCCGCCGCTCTTGGTCGCCCCGGCCGCGCGATCGAACACCTCGAGAAAGCTCATGAGCCCGCTCGAGGTGCCGCCGCCCGACAGCTTCTCCTGCTTCCCGCGGACGGCGCTGAAATTGCTCCCTGTCCCGGACCCGTACTTGAACAGGCGAGCCTCGCTCTTGACGAGGTCGTACAGGCTCATCAAGTCGTCCTGGACGGACTGGATGAAGCACGCCGAACACTGGGGGCGCTCGTACGCGTTGCGGGTTTCGGCGATCTCGTCGGTTTCTGGATCCCAGGCCCAGTTTCCACCAGAGCCCTTGATGCCGTACTGATGGTACAGACCGCAGTTGAACCACACCGGCGAATTGAAGGCGCCGTACTGGTTCGCCAGCATCCACGTGAGTTCCGACTCGAAGGTCTCCGCGTCCTTGACAGAGCGGAAGTAGCCGCCCAGGTGCTCCCCGGCCCAGCGGAGCGTTCGGGCGATTCGCAGCACGAGCTGCCGCACAGTGGTTTCCGATTCGCCGCTGTCGCCGTTGAGGCCTGCCTTGCGAAAGTACTTCGAGACGGCGATGTCAGTGGCGAGCTGCGACCATTGCGCGGGGACCTCGGCGCCCTCCATGCGAAACACGACCGAGCCATCCGGGTTCGTGATCACGCTCTGGCGCCGCTCCCAAGTGACGCGCTCCAAGGCGTCGCGACCTGCCTGGGTGAACCGCCGCTCGAACGACAAACCGGCTCGACGCTTGGATGGCCGATGCTCGTCGCTCCGGTTGTTCATCGCCTCCTGGTCGTTCACCATCGTGGACTGCTCCATTAGTGACTTCTCCTCGACATGCCTCGTTCCGCACTCGGGCTGCACGGAGTCTGACGGAACAGGTGGACTAGCCGGCCGTCTCCTCTGTTCTGGGGGTGCAAAGCACCGTCTGCGATGCGGCCGCCCGGGAGTGGGCCTGCTCGCAGGGTTCATTGGCGTCAGGGCAAATTGAATATGTGTTCAGTATTCCTGTCACCGGACGGCCCCTGAACAGAATGTAGGAATCTCACCATCTACCCCAACCCCTTGGGCTGTCGCAAGTCAAAACCCCAACCCGTGGCGCTGGCTTGATGCAACGCCTTGAAACCACTGAACTTATGAACTGGTGAACGAAGACGGGGTAGCAGACGTCATGCACGGCAGTCGTCTGTACAGTCGGTCGACAGTGGCCCACCACCGCAAGTGAAGCGTGGGGTGTTGTGCTTGGTCGAAGGGTGGCCTGTCGTGGCGCTGCTCGGGCGCTCTGAACACCGGCATGGAACGGCTTGCACCGCAGCGGTGCGTGCTCCGCATGCGCAGGACTCGAGGCGTGCTCAGACCGGGCGCAGGAAGATGGTGCGCACGGCGGCAGAGGTGTGATGCTTGCCGTGCAAGTCACACACGTACGTGCAACAGCAGCCAGCGGCGTCGGTACGGGTTTGTCGCGGACTGGCGGGCCAGATCACGCACCGCGCTGCGGTTCGTTGCGAGGCGCATGAGCGGTGGTCGGCGTGAGCGATCGTTTCGACCCGTCGTGCGGTCGGGCAGGTCGCACAGAGGGGGCTAGCGCGAACGCAGCGCTGCGCCGTTTCGTCAACCTGGACAGCTCGACAGCTTGGGTATACTGGCGCGGCAGCGTGCCCGCAGCAGAATCTCATGCACTACACACCGCTGACACGTTTCAAGCTACGAATCGGTGACCACGAAATATGGCTTCCATCTGGTCGTTTCGTCATCGGGCGTAGCTCTCGTTGTCAGATTGTGCTCGATGATCCCCTCGTGTCCAGGCGTCACGCCGAGATGATCGTGGAGCCGGAGGCGGCCACGATTGCGGATCTGAACAGCATCAACGGCGTGCACGTCAACGGTGAGCCGCTTCTCGGCGAGCCTCGGCTGCTCGAGGACGGTGATCATATCGTTGTCGGCAGTCGTGAGCTGGTGTTCTTCCGCGCAGCTCAAGACGATCAGCCGCGCCCGCCGGTGGGCGACACGCTGAGCGGCCTCGATCCTCTCGTGCCCGCCGAAGTTGACGCCGACGAACCCAGCGCGGAAACGGCTCGCGCAGACGTCTGGGAGGTTCTGGGGACGGCGGCCGACCACGCTATGAGCGCGGGACGTTTGGGTGAGGCACAGGGCCTGTTGACCCAGCTTCTGATGGCTGCGCTGCGTGACACCAAAGCGGGGCATCCGACCGATCCGCAGACGTCCGTGAAAGCCATGGAGTTCGCGATGAGGCTCGCGAGGGCAACGGGCAGCGGCACTTGGTTCGACTACGTCGTGGATGTGCTCTACTACTCGCGCAGGCTGCCCATGCCCTGGCTGCTCGACGAGATGTCGGCCGTCTTGGTGAAGCTGGACGCTGTCGACATTCCGCGGCTCAGTCGACTCGTGAGTGCCCTCCAGACGCTCGCCTCGGATGAGCCTGCCGAACAGGAGCTCGTTCGCGCGACGGCACGGCTGTTGGCACGTGCCGGTGAGCGGCAGGGGGGATAGCCTGACGCCCGCAGCATCGCAGCGTGTACCGGCTGAACGGCATCCATGTGTACAACAATCCCGGCGGCTGACCAGACTGGTCCCGCATGCCTTTTTCGAGGCGAGGCTTCAACCTCGAACCAGAAAGACATGCGGTGTTCAACTGAGAGACGCTATGGGCCGGAAGCCAGACGTCCCATGCCAGTCAGCCTGTGGGAGCCTCGCGTGGAATCGCAGGAGGACGATCCAGGTGAGACGACAGGAGCAGGCTCACAGGGAACTACTGGGACACACATTGTGGTAATTGCGAGCACGGACAAGCGGGTCTTTGGCGGGCCCTGTGTGCCCCCGCGCGGTACGCTGTGCTAGACGGGGTCCGTCGATGAGGACGCTGCGCGAGATCCAGCCCGGCCAGACTGTGGGCAGATACGAGTTCCTGCTGCCTATCGCACAGGGAGGCATGGCGGCGGTATGGGCCGCGCGGCTCAAGGGTTCTCGGGGATTCAGCAAGCTCGTGGCGGTCAAGACGATGCTGCCCGGGTTCTCCGATGAGCCTCAGTTCGAACAGATGTTTCTCGACGAAGCCCGGATTGCCTCGAGGATACGTCACCCGCATGTCGTCGAGATCTACGACCTCGGCGAGCAGGATGACATGCTCTACCTGGTGATGGAGTGGGTGGATGGCCACCCCCTGAGCGCACTACGGGCTGCTGCAGCCAAGAGCGGCGGTGTTCCGCTGCCCGTCGGCGTCAAGATCGTGGCGGATGCGTGTGCGGGGCTGCATGCCGCCCATGAACTCCGCGACGAGCTCGGTGAGCCGCTTGGCTTGGTGCATCGGGACATGTCGCCCCAGAATCTGCTCATCAGCTACGGGGGCGACGTGAAGATCGGCGATTTCGGTGTCGCGAAAGCAGCAGGGAGAACCAGCGAAAACACGGCGGCAGGACACGTGAAAGGCAAGCCGCCGTACATGTCGCCGGAGCAGGCACTGGGCCTGCGTGTCGACCGACGATCAGACGTCTTCGCGCTCGGGATCGTGCTCTACCAGGTCACGGCAGGACAGCACCCTCTCAGAGGCGAGACCGACGTCGCGACGCTGCAGAACATCATCTCCGGGCCGGAGATCATGCCGCCGCGCGAACGCGTGCCCGGCTATCCCAAGGCGCTCGAGGCGGTCGTTCTGAAGGCCCTCGCGCGGGACCCGGAGAAGCGCTTCCAGACCGCCCGCGACATGGAGCTCGCACTGGAGGACGCGTATGGCCCTTCCCTGCCCAGGGTACGAACCGAGGAGGTGGGGCAGGTCATCACGGCGTTGCTCGGCCGTGAGGGGGAGGAGCGGAGAGCGGCGCTACGCGTGGCCACGGGGCTGGCTGACCAACGCGAGCTCGGAACGGTGGGCCGCGCGGGCGGCCTCCCGAGAGCGGATGACGTTCAGACCGTCGTCGAGCCTGGCCGCATGCCAAGTGTCAGCGACGAGCGAAGCGAGGATGTCGCATCGACGGCAGGTACGGTGAGTCGACCGTCCTGGCTGACGGACCCGCGTCCTCTTCGTGGGTGGTGGGTGGCCCTTGCGGTCCTGGCGGCAGGTGTTGTCCTCGGTGCCGCAGGCGCGGTCGGTGGTGGCCTGCTGCGCTCGACCCCGTCGTCGAACGCGGCGGACGGCAACGCTGGGCATGCTCCGGTAGCGTCTGTGGGTGTACCAACCACTTTCCATGACAGCGCCGCGCGCGCGCACCAGCTGTCGGTTCGCGCAGGTGCTGAAGTCATTCTGGAAAGCGAGGGCCGGGCGACCGGCGAAAGGCCCACGTCGACCGAGCCAGGGCTCCAGGCGAGCGACGCGGGTCCGTCGAGAGCGTCCACATCGAGCACCGGCCGGAAACCGCAGACCTCCCTGCGTCATGGGCCGGAGGTGCGCGAGGGGGACCCTGGGTTCGTCCCTCCGCCGATTCAGAACCCCGGGTTCTGACACTCCGGGAGCGCGCGCGGGCCGCGCCCGCAGGCGTCCCGAGGCTGCTCCGACAGGACCCGTCGCGCTCGCGCGACGCTCGGAGGTTTTGCCTTTCGGGTGTACCGTAGTACTGTTGTAATTGAGGGTTTGCGTATGCTCGTTGCCATCGGTCCACCTTTCGACGCTACCAGTGAGCGCTACGAGCTGTTGTCACGTGTTGCGGGGCTCGTCGTCTACGACCTGCGGACGCGACTACGCGCGCAGGGATGGGGCGTCGTGCGAGCGCTGGCAGACGCGGCTGATGCCGAGCGCCTGGCTCAGAGTCTGCGCGATGCCGGATTCCGAGCCGTCGTTCTCGATTCGGCGGTCGCACAAGATCCGACGCGGGTCGCGCTGCCGCTGCGGAGTCTGCTCTGTCGCAGTGACGGGATGACTCTGGAGTTCAGGGATGGTTCCGTGAGCTTCCCGTACGAATCTCTTCTTACCATCGTTCGAGGAGAGCTCCGAAGCGGCGACGGCCATCGCGAGAGTGAGCGCCTCTGGCCAACCGGTGGGAGCCATGGAGACCTGGCCGTCGCGCGTGACGTGTCACCGCTCACTGCATTCGACGCCGTGGCCGTCGCTGACCTGCATTTCTCGAGCGTGCTCTGGATCGCACGCATCGAGGTGAAGAGCTTCGACTTCTCCGCGTTCGGGTACAACAACGGGACGGTCGAAGCGTTGGAAGCCCTGGTCAGCCATTTGGCCGAGCGTGCAGGCGTCCGCGTCGATCGCTCCAGCCGAACTTCGAGCTTGGTTTCGCATGTTCGGTCCGGCACCCTGCGGAGCTCGACACCCCCGCCGGCTCCCGCGCGCGAGGTCGCAGGTTTCGGTTTACCTTCGACGGTTCGGGACGAGCCCAGCAGTTCGAGGCCGCCGCCTAGCTCGGCACTTCGACACTCGAAGCCTCCCACTTCGGACCCTCGGTTCGATGGCTATTCTCGTCTCGTGGCCGAGGCCGAACGTGAGATGGTCCGCCTTGCGGCTCCAGAGCTCGGCACGCGGTCCCAGCAGTCGAGATGATCGGCGCTGGGTGGTCGAGATGGCAGCTCGTACGGCCCGTGGCGGGCAGGTACTCCAAGGTGGGCGGGAGGTAGCGGAGCGCAGACGTTTCGGCGGGCAAGACGTCCGCCCATCGATGCTATGCTCAGGCTGGGCCCTGTCTTGTCTTCCTCAGCTGCCATCGTCGGGAGGGGATTGCTGGCCGTACGAACGGTTCTGGCTCTTCTTTCGGCGACAACGGTCCTGGGGGTCTGCACGGTCAGCGTGTCCGTGTCGGCGCAAAGCGCCAGCGATCTCGAACGCGGACGCGCTCTCTATCGCGAGGGGCTGAGCCTGGAGGCGGCTGGGGACTGGAGGGCGGCGCTGCAGAAATTCGAGCAGGTCGCGCGCATACGCCTCACGCCCCAGGTGCGGTTCCACATGGCCCGGACGAAAGAGTATCTGGGTCGGTTGACCGAGGCACTCGGCGACTACCGCATGGCCGAGTACGAGGCAGCAAAGACGCAGGCACAGGAACTCGGACTGATCGCGGAGGCGCGCCGCAATCTGCAGCAGCGCGTGCCACGGCTCGTCATCGAACAGCAAGGGCCAGGCCGGGTTCAGCGCCTCGCCCTGGACGGGGTCGGGCTTGGGCAGAACCAGCTGGGGCTGGAGCTCGCGGTCGACCCTGGACGACACACCGTCGAAGCCGTCTGGGCGGATGGCGCCAAGCTAGAGCAGACCGTCGATTCGCGTGAGGGTCAGACAACCCGAGTCCTGCTGAGGCCCCCGGAGTCGTCAGCGTCGTCTGACTCGCGTCAGGGGACTGCAGCGTTGGCGCGCTCCGGTCACGCATCTCAGCGAGATCGGCGAGTCTGGCCCATCATCTTGGGGAGCATCGGCCTCGCGGGCATTGCCACGAGCGCTGGTCTCTTGTACCTGCGCCAGGAGGCGCTGGACAAGTTGGAAATCGGTTGCGGTGCGGACCACAACAGGTGCCCTGACTCGCTCGAGGGCACCTACGACCAGGTCAAGCTGTACTCGTGGCTTGCGCCGGTGGTCGGCGGCGCTGGTGTGGCTGCGGTAGGCGCAGCTGTCACCTTGTGGTTCGTCACCGACCCGCGGCGGGATGAGCACGCCACCTCGGGGTCCGCGCGGCTGTTCCTGGTATCCTCAACGGGCGGTGTAGGAGTCGAGCTTGTTGGGTCGTTCTGAGCTAGTTGCGCAGCTCGGGGCGCGTCGGCGGCACGTCTCGATGTTCTTTGTCGCCCTTGCGCTCTCTGGCGTGAGCTGCAGGGTTCCGCACTTCGGCTTCGGTGGCGAAGGTGGTGCCGCAGGTCAAGGGCCGAACCAGGAGGTGTGCGGCAACGGCAAGGACGACGACGGAGACAGCAAGATCGACTGTGATGACAGCGACTGCGCGTGCCCCGATGCCGGGAAGGAAACGGACT
>JAFGIS010000278.1 GCA_016929495.1 Polyangiaceae bacterium
CAGCTGCTTGCCGACGGCGGGCTTGTGGAGCACTTCAAGAAGCACGGCGGATTCGCGGTCTGAGCGCATGAGCGAGCCCTGGGACGGCATCGAGCGTCGCAGCGGCACCAAGCGCAGGCGCAAGCGCAAGTATCGCTTCATCGATCGGCGCCGGGGTTTCGACCGGCGAAAGCGCTACCCGGTGCTCGGCACCATGCGGGACCACATGTGGCTTCTCGTCGTGGTCCTCGTGCTGCTCAACGTGCTCTCGTTCGTCGACGGGTATTTCACGGCTGCCGAGCTGGGCCTCGGCATCGCTTCGGAAGGTAATCCCGTGCTGGCTGCCGCCAGCCGGCAGCACCCCCTGTTCGCTGTAGCTTTGAAGGTCGGAGGCATGGCCGTGGCGACCGTCGGTTTCTGGCACGGGCGCAGGCGCAGGTTCATCCTCGGGCTGTCGCTCTTGGCGCTTGGGTTCTTCGCGGGCCTCGTGGCGTACCACTACGGTACGCTGGTCGCCCTGGGGTGGCTCTAAGCCCTCGCGCGCGCTGTCGCGCTGCCGTACAATCGCTGGACACGACCCGTACACCTGGAGGTTCATCCGCATGGCCAAGCACACTGTGACGCTCATCCCCGGCGACGGCATCGGACCGGAGCTCACCACCGCGATGACGCGCGTGGTCGAAGCGACAGGCGTCGACATCGAGTGGGAGATCGCCGAGGCTGGCGCCGGTGTCATGGACAAGTACGGCACACCGCTGCCGGAACACGTTCTTGACTCCATCCGCAAGAACAAAGTAGCCATCAAGGGCCCGATCACTACCCCGATCGGCACCGGCTTCCGCAGCGTCAACGTTTCCATCCGCAAGGAACTCGATCTCTACGCTTGCCTGCGTCCCGCGTTCTCCATCAAGGGCAACGGCGCGCGCTACGACGACATCGACCTGGTGATCGTGCGCGAGAACACCGAAGACCTCTACGCCGGCATCGAGTTCGAGCAGGGGAGCGAGGGCGCCCGCAAGCTCATCGAGTTCGCGGCGGCCGAAGGCGCGGGCAGGATCCTGCCGGACTCGGGCATATCGCTCAAGCCGATCAGCATCACCCGTAGCCGCCGCATCGTGAAGTACGCGTTCGACTATGGCATCGCCAACGGCCGCAAGAAGGTTACCGCCGTCCACAAAGCCAACATCCTCAAGCACTCCGACGGACTCTTCCTGCGCGTGGCGCGCGAGGTGGCCGAGGAGTACAGGGACTCGGGCATCGAGTTCGAGGACTACATCGTGGACGCCACCTGCATGCAGCTCGTTCTGCACCCCGAGTGGTGGGATGTGCTCGTGCTCCCCAACCTGTACGGCGACATCCTCTCGGACCTCGCGGCCGGCCTGATCGGCGGCCTCGGCATCGCGCCGGGCGCGAACATCGGCGCCGACTGTGCGGTCTTCGAGCCGACGCACGGCAGCGCGCCGAAGTACGCCGGCAAGGACATGGCCAACCCGACAGCGGAGATCCTCTCGTCGATGTTGATGCTCAAGCATCTGGGCGAGACCGCAGCCGCGGATGGGATACTGGGCGCGGTGCGCGCGGTGATCGGCGAGGGCGAGAAGGTCACCTACGACATCAAGCGTTCGGTCACCGGCAGCACCGATGGATGCGTGGGCACGCAGGAGTACGCGGACGCGATCATCGCGCGGCTCTAGCGCGGTCGCTGGAACGGAGCGGGCAGTGGGCGACGGCACGGACAGTCCCACGGGCGGACCTGATCACGAGGTCACCGGGAGCTCGTACTGGAAGGCCATCGAGCACCGGCGGGCGCGGGGGATCGGCGCGGCCGTGGTGATGCTGATCGCCGTGCTGGCAGGTGCGTTCGCGCTTCAGTCGGGCGGCTCGCAGGGCGACGATGGGGCGTCGGAGGCGACACGCACGATCATCCCGGCCGAAGAGACCACCTCCGGAGGTTCCACGCTCACGCCCGACGCGGGAGCTATCGCTGCAGGCTCCGATACGGGCGCAGGCGATCAGGCGGGCGATGCAATCACGAGCGGTGGCGAGGCGGCCGCTCTTCCCGGGCGCGCGGCGCTGGTTGCGTACCGGCGGAACGGCTGGCTGTGTGTGTCCGCCGAGGACGGCACCGGGGAGCTCAGTGTCGCCGAGTGCTCGACCGGGGTCTTCTCGTTGTCGCCCGACGGCACGACGATCGCGTGCGCCGACGCTGCCTCGGGGATGCTCGTGCTGTTCCATGTCGGAGGAGCGGTTGCCACGCCTGTCGGTCCTGCTCTCCAGGACACTCCTGTTTGGTCGCCCGATTCGGCATGGTTCGCGTACACCGCACCCGGGCCGAAGGTGATGCGCACGGACCGGACGGGAAGCGGCCAGACCGAGCTGATGGCCGGTAGGATGCCGAACGTATCGCCCGACGGCAGCGTCGTGGCTGCGGTCAGTCCCGATGCATCGCCCCCGGCCGTACTCGTCTGGCGCGCGGGTTCTGTTAGAAGCCGAGTGATGGCGACAGCGGTATCGGGCGTTGCGTGCAGCGACTCGCGCATCTACTACGGTCTGGGTCCGGACGCCGCCGGAGCGGTGGAGCTGCGTTCGATGACGCTTGACAGAACCGGCGACCGGGTCGAAGTGGAAGCTCCCGAGGCGACACGCGCCGTGTCTTTCGGCCCGGCGTGCGTCTCGCCGGATGGCGTCTGGGTGGCGTACGCCGAGCGCAGCGACGACGGCTACTCACGCACGTTCGCGCTGCCGACTGCCGGCGGGGATCCAGTGTCACTGTCGATCCGCCGGGACTGCTACCCGCTATGTTGGAGCGCGAACGGGCAGGCGCTGTTCTTTGTCGAGGGCAACGCGATCCAAGGGGACCCCACCTCGCTCGGGTCGGTCACGCCGGCCGACGGACTGCGGCGGATGCTCGTCACGGGCGCCGGGCTGTAGATCGCTCTCAGCCTTCGAGTACCTTCTCCACCACGTGCCTCGTGTCGTGCAACACGAGCTCGCGGGTGGCATCGTCGATCTGCGGCCCTGCGTCTTCCCGTAGCGTTTCGGGCGGGTCGACTCCCAGCGCGCGCACGCGTTCTCGCCACGACTCGGGCAAAGCGTCAGGCAGCCTCTTGCCTACGAGTGAGGATGCAAGCAGCGCCCAGACTCGCGGTACTACGGTCTGCCACGAGTACCCGCCTCCGCCGAGCGCCACGACTCTTCCCCCGGCAGTCTCATCGGCAAGGTCACTCAGGCGTGCGAAGAGGGTCTCGTACCCGTCCAGCGTCATGCCGAGGGTGGTCAGCGGATCACTCCAGTGGGCGTCGGCGCCGTTCTGCGTGACGATCAGGTCCGGAGAGAAGGCTCGCACTGCCGGTGCTACTACGCTCTCGCAGGCAAGCAGGTAGCACTCGGGGGTGGCGAATGGCGGCACGGGCACGTTGATGACCGTGGCGAGACCGGCTGCCGCGCCGCGCTCTCGATACGAGCCCGTCCCCGGGTACAGGTAGCGGCCGTCTTCGTGAAGCGAGATCGTGAGCACGCGAGGTTGGTCGTAGAAAGCTTCCTGCACGCCGTCGCCATGGTGCGCATCGATGTCGATGTAGGCTATGCGCAGATCGGGGTCGGCCGAGAGCGCGGCAGCGATAGCCACGGCCGCGTCGTTGTAGACGCAGAAGCCGGCGGCCCGGTCGCGGTGCGCGTGGTGCAGGCCGCCTGCCGGCGCGAAGGCTCTCCTGACGGCGCCGGAGGTGACGCGCTCGATAGCAGCGACCGATGCGCCCGCCACAAGCGCCGCCGCGTCGTGCATTCCTTCGAACGCAGGCGTGTCACCCGGGCCGAGGCCGTGTCCCACAGGGAGGTCCGGGTCGTGCGAAGCGCGTACGACGGCATCCACGTATGCGGCGACGTGCACCCTAAGGAGCTCGGCGCGCGTTGCCGGACGGGGAGCGGCCGATTCGAGTGCGTCCGGGGCGATCAAGCCGTAGGCCTCCACGAGCGCGATCGAGAGCGATACGCGCTCTGGCCGAAGCGGGTGATCCGGCGAGAAATCGTACGCTTCCATCGAGGCGTCGTAGACGAGCGCGGCCTGCATGCAGCCTCCGTCGGCGCAGCTGGTAGGGTATGGCGATCAGAGCTTGCGCAGCGCCTCACTGGTCTATTCCACCGCGGCGCGCATCCGCAGCATTCGGACTGAGTCTGAATAGGACTTAACGTGCGATGAATCACAATTACCTTGCCAAACGGTTGCGTAGAGTCTAAAATGCATAGACGTGAGCAGGTTGGAGTTAGGCAGCCGTCTCACCGATTTGCGGCGATGAACCGTTTCCCCTTATCTGGGCGCCTGGGGGGCGGGGAGCCAGTGGCGCAACCGGCTGATCGAAGTTCGGCCGGTTTTCACTTCTCTGCCAAAGGGGCTGGCGGGGGAAGCGGCC
>JAFGIS010000279.1 GCA_016929495.1 Polyangiaceae bacterium
GTGGCAGAAGCGATTGGCGAGCGCACTCGACAGGGTCGAGGTCACGGCGCGGTCTTCGCTCCGGTTGCCGGCGCCGCACAGATACCAACCCTCGGGCACGCGGTAGAGATCGCCGAGCCGCCGGTCGAGAATGAACTCGTACGCAGCGACCTGAAGGCTCCGGTCCGCGGCCGTCAGCTCGTCGAACACAATGAGCCCTCGACCGCTCCGGGGCCATTCCGCCGCCGTGAGCCAGTGGACGCCGTCCTCTTTGGGCACCGGGAGCCCGCGGATATCGACCGGTTCGCGCTGCGCCAGCCGCACGTCGAGAAACCCGATGCCGCGCTCTTCGGCGACCTGGGCGAAGATGGCGCTCTTGCCCACGCCCGGCGGGCCCCACAGCATGAGCGGCGGCACGACCGAAGCGTGCCCCGGGTCGGACCAGAGCACGTCGAGCTGATGGGCGACGATGCGCTTGGCCTGACCCAGCGCACAGGCCCTTGTGAGCCGCTCTGCGTTCGGATCCATCGGGTCCTCGTTCGCGCCTAGCACCAACCGGCCGTCAATTGACGACCGCGCAGAAGCTCGTCGTCTCCAGGCCCACGCCGCCCCTCCAGATCTCGAAACCGGCGAACACATTGGTCAAGTACCAGCTGCTCTGCAGCGTACCCGGACGGTTGTTGACCGCGTCCTGGATGAACACGTTCAGATCGAAGGACAGCGAGTGGGTCGACGGCTTCGACACATAGGAGATGCACGGGATGCCGTTGTTGCCTCCGACCCAAACATCCCAGGTGCCGGCAACCCCTGCGATGGTGACGTCGGGGTACTGCACCATGCCGAGCGGCTGCGCGTCCGACGGCTTGTGCAGCCACACCATCAGGAAGGCGCCCGACGGGGCGTACTCGTTCGGTTCTCCCTCGGGCTGGGTGCTGAACCAGACGTCGTAGGCGACGTTGTAGCTGTTGGTGGCCTCGTCCGTTGCTCCGTTGGCGTTCCAGTTCCACGTGGTCGGCACCGTGGTGAGCGTGCTCACCTGCTTCGGAAGGTTGCTCTGCAGCGTAGCATGGCCGGAGTTGGCTCCGATGAACATCGACGGATAGCCGGTGGGGCCGCCCTGGGTCGAGGCAGAAGCCTCCTGACGGGCGACCTGGAAGAAGAAGCTGCCTCCGTACTCGATGGTCTGCGCCGCCGTCGAATTCCACTCGTTGACCTGCAGGAAGTACTGGCGTCCGCCCGCCTTCACCCGGGTAGCCCCGAAGGGACCCAGCAGCTGTCCGCTGCCGCTGATCGTGCCGGGCGTGCATCCGCCTGTGGCGTTGACGGGTTCGCCCCCTGGAGGGAGCAGTCCCAGCGCGCCGCTCGACGCGGCGCCGCCGTCCGACCGGGCGTCGTCGGTATCGGGGGCTCCTGGATCGCACGCCGGGAGCAGCTGGCACAGCAGGATGACGACCCAGGCGGATTGGGCCAAACAGGGTAGGAAGGAAGGGATGCACATGGATCGCGAAGTCGCGAGCGCCCCCGCAGGGTCTACACCTCGGCCGACTGCACCCGGATCGCGTTCAGATCCGCCACCCCGAGCCCCAGGTCCCCGGCGGTCCGGATGTAGCGCGGTTCGCGCCGGACGGCCGCGAGCGGCTTCAGACCGTGCGCCTTGCGTTCCTTTTCGAGCTCTTGCCATCCGACCACGTCCAGGGCGACCGGATCGGTGGCCACGTACACCGCACCGTGCGGCACGCGCGTCCTGGGGCTCTTGTCGAGCGGACCGCCGTCGTAGATCATCTTGAAACCGTCCGTGACGTGCAGCCGCACGCGGCTCGTGACGATCGGATGGTTGTACAGCATGGCGATCTGCGGGTTGGCGCCGTGAACGTGGTGGTCCTGGGGGTTGGGCACATTGCCGTGCGTGAAGTTCTTGAGCGCGCCGGTGTAGCCGCAGATGCTGTGATCCTTGACCAGCCCCATGTTGATCACCGCCGTCGCCTCGGTGAGCGTGCGACAGTACCGGGTGGCAATCCCCTGGTAGACCCGGACCTGCGGCATCGCGAAGTCGTTGCCGTTGTGGGCATTGGTCTTCACGCCGGCAGGTAGCTTCCATTTGCCCGCGTTCACGCGCGAGGCCAACAGGTAGTTCGAGAACTGCTCGTAGACCGTCACTTTCTCGGGCGCAACGCCGCAAGCGAGCACGGCCTCGACCACGGGCAGGATGAGCTCGAAGTTGGTGGCCATGGTGGAGCCCTTGGTGCCCGCGATGCCGTTGGTCTTGATGGCCACCACGTCGTCCTCGTGGATGAACTTCTTCATGGCCTCCACGAGGTTCGGCGCGCCGGTGAAGTCCATCATGGCCTTCTCGAGCACCCGACGAGCCACCTGTGGCCGAGGCCAGAGCTGGTTCGGCTGCAGAAACGCTTCGACGCCGCCCTTGGCCGTGGCCTTGGCCACTCTGCCGGGAGCGGTCATGGGCGCGAAGCCGGCTGGCGGTCGCGCCACCCAGCTCGTGATGTCCGGTTCGGCCGCAAGGGCCTCGGGGATCCGCACCAGCGAGGTCGTGCCCAACCCGAGCGCGGCGATGCCTGCACCTTGTAGGAATGTCCGTCGTGAGACTCTGCTGCTCGACCCTGCGCGATGGGGCATGGATCCTCCTGGGCTGTGGCGTGCTCTTGCTATCATGGTGCGTGCTCGAGCAGGATCGCAGCCGTCCCGAGCACACGCAAGGTCGTGTGGATCGATTGCGGCCAACCGGTCGGGTCCGCCCCGGGTCCGCCCCGCCCGCAGCTCCGCACCAAATACGGAGCCGCTGCGGCGCGTCGCCGCTCGGAGACCTGGCGGCCGCCACCCCGCCGATCGCGTCCTTCGCGGGATTTGTCGCCCATTCGCTCCTGGCACCCTGCTCGCATGGCTGATGGCCACGGACGCCGCCGGTGGCGCCCGGCATCCGCGAGGAGAACCATGGAAACAAGCAAAGTCAAAATCGTTTACGTCGTGTCCGAGCGAGCAGGGAAGCACTTCTGGAATCGGATCGGGATCGCCTTCCTCAATCGCGACGGCTCGATCAACGTCAAGCTCGACGCCGTGCCGGTCACGGGCGAGATGCACATCCGCGACTACGTGCCGAAGGAGGAAAGCCATGGCTACTCCAACGGCCGCGAGGTCGAATCGAGCAGCCGAGACGTCGAGCTCAGCGCAGACCGCGACAACGGCACCAGCCCCTTCGCCGGGCTCTGAGCCAATGCAAGGCCATGACCACGACGGATCTCGATCAGGAGCCGCCGGGTCCTGAGCCGGCATCCGCCCGCTCGGCACCAGCCGACGACCGCCAGGACGGGGGCCCGAGCTCGGCCCCCGCCGCCAGCGGGCGGACCCAGCGTTCCAGGCGCTCGGCGACGGCCTCCAGCCCCATCTGGGCGTCCGGGGCGCTCAAGGCCGCGGCAGGCGTCATTGGCATTCTGGCGCTCGCGGGCATCGGCACGGCGTCGCTCGCGCGCGGCAGCGACGGCGTCCCGTTTCACGCCGCCTCTTCACTGCTCGGTGGCGGCGCAGAACGCTGGCTCGCCGTGTTGACGCCGCCCTCACCGGTTCGGCCCTCCCATTCCCACGCAGGCAAGACGGACGCAGGCGCCGAGCCCGCAGCCGAGCCGTCCAGTAGCCAGGCCGCGCCTGCTCCGCAGGCTCCTGCGGCAGACGGCTCCCCGAGCGGCGACGCGGGCGCCGGCCCGAGCGGCATCACTCCCGATGGCAAAGTCGTGCTCAATCTCGCCGACGCCGAAGAGCTCACGCGCCTGCCGAGCGTGGGTCCCAAGCGTGCCCAGGCGATCCTCGCGCTCCGAGCACGCCTCAAGCGCTTCCGCCGCGCCACGGATCTGCTGCGGGTGCGCGGCATCGGTCCCAAGACGCTCAAGCGCATGCTGCCGCACTTGGTCGTGGATGCGCCGGCCCCTGCGGTGCCGGCGGGCGATGCAGGGATGGATGGCGGGGCGAAGTGAAGCGGCGGGACGTCCGACGAGGGTGAAGCTACGGCACCGCCGCCTCGACCACCACCCGCGCGATATCCGCCCCGACCCCGGCGAGCTTGCGCTCGATGTGCTCGTAGCCGCGATCCAGGTGATACACACGGCGCACCGTCGTCTCGCCTTCGGCAATGAGTCCTGCGATGACCAATGAGGCGCTGGCCCTGAGATCGGTCGCCATAACCGAGGCGGAGGAGAGCTTCGCCACGCCCTGGACGATGGCCACGTTGCCGCGGGTTTCGACGTCGGCTCCCATGCGTCTGAGCTCGGGAACGTGCATGAACCGATTCTCGAAGATGGTCTCGGTGAGCACGGCGCGGCCCGACGCGCAGCACATCAGGGCCATCATTTGAGCCTGCATGTCCGTCGGGAAGCCGGGGTGCGGCGCGGTGGTCACGTTGACCGGCAGGATGCGGCCGGTCCGGGCCACCCGCACGTGCTCTCCTTCGCGTTCGATCTGCAGCCCCGCTGCGCGCAGCTTCACGACCACGGGCTCGAGATCGTCGAGCGGCGCGGACTCCAGCATCACGTCGCCACCGGCAGCTCCCACCGCGGCCATGAACGTCCCGGCCTCGACGCGGTCGGCCACCACTGCATGGTCGAACGGGTCCAATTCGTCGCGGCCCTGAACGTGGATCACGGCCGTGCCCGCGCCTTCGATCCGGGCGCCCATCTTGTTGAGCACTCGAGCGAGCTCCTCGACCTCCGGCTCCCGCGCACAGTTGACCAGAGTGCTCCGACCTTTGGCCAGCGAAGCGGCCATCATCAGGTTCTCGGTCCCGGTGACCGTCGGTATGTCGAACACCACCTCCGCGCCGCGTAGACGCGAGGCCTCGGCCAGGACATAGCCATGCTCGACCCGGATCTTCGCGCCCAGGGCTTCGAGACCCTTGAGATGCTGATCGATCGGACGCGCGCCGATGGCACAGCCGCCGGGCAGGGAGACTCGCGCCTGCCCGTAGCGAGACACCAACGGACCCAGGACCAGGACGCTGGCACGCATCTGACGCACGAGGTCATAGGGAGCTTCGGCAACGATGCGGCCCTCGAACGCGCCGACGTGTGCCTCGGGCACGGCAAGGTGCGCGTCGCGGCCCAGATGGCGCAACAGCGCCGCCATCGTGGCCACGTCGCGTAGCCCGGGAACGTTCCGTAGCAGGCTCGCGCCGTCGGACAACAGCGCCGCGCACATGATCGGGAGAGCCGCATTCTTGGCTCCACCGACACGAATGCGACCGTGTAGCGGATGCCCACCGCGAACAACGATGCCGTACATGGTCGGGGCCCCGTACACTCGGAAAAGAGTGTGCGCAAGTCCAGGATCCTGCGCCGGGCGGGCAGCTTCGACCGCCGGGCCGTTGGCCGGCGCGCGGAAAGAGACGACGCTTTTTGCGGCGGTCGGCGCCGGACCCGGTACGCTTGGCCGATGCGGTCGTACCTTATCGGACTACTTGCCCTAGCGGGCTCGACGGGGTCGCGTCTGGCTTCGGCGCAGGCAGCCATCGATCTGTACCAGTTCGAGCCCCCTGCAGCGCCGGACGGCACGCTGTATCTGGAGCCCACCACCGCGCCCGGCCCCGGCGCTTGGAACGTGGGCGCCGTGGGCTCGTATGGGTACCGCCTCATCACCGCCAGGAACGATGAGGGCGATAGGCTCCCCGCTCCGCTGCGACACCGCGTCGCGATGGACTACGTGGCTTGCATCGGTCTGGGCCAGCGGGTGGCCTTGGGTTGGGTGCTGCCGAGCGTGCTCTATCAAGTAGGACGCGACTGGTCCGAGTTTGGTCTGCCGGCACCGACGCGCACCGCGCTCGGAGACGCGCGGTTGTCGCTCAAGGCCACGCTGCTCGAGCCTGACCCCATGGGCGGAGTCGGGCTTGCCGCGCTCGGCGCGGTCAGCGTGCCGACCGGCAATGGCATGGCCTATGTCAGTGACGAATCGAGCTCGGCGGATCTGCGTCTGCTCGGCGAGCTGAACGTGCTGCTCGGGCATCTGCGGGCGTCGGCCGGGATGCATCTGCGCAGCAAGGAACGGTCGTTCGCTGGCGAATCCTACGGCGACACCGCGACCTGGGGACTCGGAGTCGGCGTGCTGCCGCAGGCTCTCGGGCTCACCGAGGACGGGGGCTGGCTCGCCACAGCCGAACTGCGCGGCCGAGTGGGCGTTACCCCGGAGCTCGCGTCTTCGGCTCAATCGTTCACCGTGCTCGGGCTGTCGGTACGCTACCAAGTGGGCGACCTGTCGCTCCTGGTCGGCGGCGAGCTGCCGATCGCCGCCAGCGTGGGCACCCCGGTCTTCCGGGGAGTGCTCGGCGTGGGTTGGGCGCCGCGCATCCCGGATCAGGACGAAGACGGGATCGCTGACGACGTGGACCAGTGCGTGGACCTTCCGGAAGACGTCGACCACTTCCAGGATTCGGACGGGTGCCCCGAGTTCGACAACGACGATGACGGATCGCCGGACGTGGACGACCGCTGTCCGCTCGAGAAGGAAGACCAAGACGGATTCCAGGACGAAGACGGCTGCATCGATCCCGACAACGACGCCGACGGCGTACCGGACATCGCCGATGCGTGTCCAGACCAACGGGGTCCTCGGTCCATGGACCCCCGAGTCAATGGGTGCCCGGAGCAGAAGGCACAGCAGAAGCCCACGGCCCCTGTCGAAACGCAGCCGTCCACGGCGCCAGAGGCAGGCGCGCCCCCCGAGGCCGCCGCACCGCCCAGTCCGCCACCGGACACGCCAACCGTAGCCGCGCCGCCAGCCCCGAGCTCGCCGCCAGCCGAGCCCCCGCCAGGCAAGCAGCCCGACGGCAGCGCCCACGCCGAGCCCGGTGCAGACACGCAGCCCGCAGAGCAGCCGTGACGCGGTCTGCCCGTCACGCGTGGACCTGGTCTTGGCTTGGCTTGGGGCTGGCTCTCAGCGACATCGGTCTGGCGCAACCTCCGGTACAGCGCCTGCCGTTGCCCGGTTTGGTGCGTCCAGGACCAGCGGCTGCACGCCCCGGCACGCCCGAGCCGGAGCCCGCCTCGCTCAGGACTCTGGTGGGCATAGAGGTTGCGCAGGCATGGCTACGCTCGAGCGACGCCGACGAGCGACGTCGGGCCTTGATGCGTCTGGGCGAGCTCGGCACCGCCCAGGCGATCGAGCTTCTGGCCCGAGCGGTGGACACGGGCGGCGCGGCGCACACTGCGCCGGAGTACTTCTCGGCCGCGCGGGTGCTCAGTCGCCATGCGTCACGTCCAAGCGCACGGCAGGCGCTCGTGCGCCTGATGAGCGGCGCCGGTGCCGAAAGGCTCGCCGTCCCGGCCGAGCAACGATTGGTGCGCAGAACCGCCGCGCTCGGGCTGGCCGCCTACGGCCGTGCTGAAGGGCAGCGCCGGCTGGGGCGGGCGCTACGAGAGCCCGGGCCGCTCGCCGAGGCGGCATCGCAGGCACTGTTGGCTCATCCCCCTGAGTTGCTCGAGCCCGTACTGACCGCGCCCGGCCCGGCTACGCTCGAGCTCGTAGCGTTGCTGGAAGCACTGGGCGACCAGCGAGCGTTCTCTTGGCTCAGAAACCTGGTCGTGACTTCTGAGCCCGAGCTCAGGGCTCGCGCGGCCGTGGCTCTCACCCGGCTCGGGGATCTCGAGACCGTACCGCTCGCCCAGCGCTGGTCTGCCGCAGGGCAGGACGCGGTGTTGCGAGTGGCCGGCGCGCGCATACTGGCGCTGACGCACGCTCGAGGGTGGCAGAGGGCACTCGGCGCACTGCTCGACGATGACGCCACCCGAGATGCCGCACTGGCGCTGGCGGCCGAAGCCGGCCATCCCGCGCTCGGCGGATCGCTCGTTCGCTGCCTCGCCCTGGCCTCTTCGGCCGACCAGGCCGAGCGCATCTTGACCGCACTGTCGCGAGCCGGTGGCTCGGCGTCCGTTCAGGCGTTGTCGAGCAAACTCGAGGATCCCAGGCTCGGCAGCAGCGCCGCGTATGCGCTGGCTCTCGCGTCGGACGGGCAGGCCACGTCGGTTCTGGAGCGTGCGCTCGGGCGGCCTGCGGTCGCTCCGAGGGCGGCGCGTGCAGCCGTGATCCGGCACAGCATGCTCGGCGAGTCGACCGAAGGCCTGCCGGCTGCGCTCGAGCGACTGCTCGCCTCACCGCTGCCGGCTCGGCGCGCAGCGGGCGCATGGGGCCTGGCGACGCTACAGCCCCAGCGTCTCGGCAACCTGCTTCGCTCCAGCGACCCGGTCATCGTCCGCGCAGCTGCGCGAGCGCTGACGCAAGCACGCTCGGAGGCGCGCATGGCCGCCGCAGACCGGCTCGGGACGGAAACAGACCGAGTGACGCGCGAGGCCCTGGCCCTGGTCCTGGTCCACGCTGACGCTGCCGCCCGCGTTTCGACGCGCCTGCTCGGTGACCTGGTCGACGCCGGGGGACCCGCTGCGCCGCTCGCCACCTTTCGCCTGGTCGCGCGCAGGGATGCCGAGATCGATCAGGTCGTCATGCCCCTGCTCACGAGCCCCGACGCGCTGTGGCGCGCCCACGCGGCTTTGGGTCTCGGCCATCGTCGCGAGCCGCGCGCGGTGGGGCTGCTCGAGGAGGCCTACGTGCGCGAGACGGACGACTCGGTACGCCGAGCCATCGTCACCGCCCTGGGTTGCCATGCCCGCGCTGTTCCTTTTGGGACGCTCGGCACGGCAATGCTGCTGGATCCGGACCCGGGCACCCGGCAGGCAGCCCGCCTCGCAGCCCAGGGCCGCTCGTGGCGCGAGCTCGCCGAGCTCGACTCCGGGCCGGCTTCGCTCTGGCTCGAGCTGGTGGCCAGCAAGAAATCCGACACGGTCGCGTACCCTCCGACCATCGTGCGCACGACCTCGGGTCTGGCGCTGCCCATGGTCCCCGACCCCGACGGTCTGATCACGGCCCTTGGCCTAACCGTCGGTCCAATCGAGCTTCGTCTGGTGCCCGACAGCAGCACTCGCCGAAGCCCGACTTCTCAAGGACAATGACGACGTGTCCCCCAAGAGCCCCGCCCCACCCCCTGACTCCGTCGACCCTGAGCCCACGCCGTCCGAACCGGCCACGTTCGAGGACTCCGTTCGACGGTTGGGCCAGATCGTCGAAAGCCTGGAACACGGGGAGCTGCCCCTGGAACAGTCGCTCGAGCTCTTCGAAGAAGGGGTGCGCCTGGCCAGGGCATCGCAGGCCGAGCTCGATGCGGCAGAGCGCCGGGTGGAACAACTGCTCGGCATGGACGAAGAAGGTAACCCCATCGTCCGCGAGCTCGAGACGGAGTCCTCTTGAGCCGGCAAATGGTGGAAAGCGCGGCTGCGCTGCTCATCGGGGATGAGCTGCTCAGCGGCAAGGTCGGTGACCAAAACCTCCATGCACTGGCCACTACGCTCAGAAGCCTCGGGATCGAGCTGTGCCGCGCGAGCATCGTCCGAGACGACGTCGAGGTCATCGCCCGCGAAGTCGCCGAGCTCAGCCGCAGCCACGACGTGGTCTTCACGAGCGGCGGCGTGGGCCCGACGCACGACGACGTGACGATGCAGGCCGTGGCGCAGGCTTTCGGCGTCGCGACCACGCTCGACCCGCTCACGGAGCACAAGCTGCGAGACCTGTTCGGCACACTCTGCCGAGACGCGCACCTGCGTATGGCCACCGTTCCCGAAGGCGCGACCCTGGCCGTGACGGCCGAGGGCGCATGGCCCACGGTGATCATGCGCAACGTCTGGATCCTGCCCGGCGTGCCGGAGATCTTCCGCAACAAGCTCGGCGTGGTGCGCGAGCAACTGTGCGGGCCCACGCCGTTCTTCTCACGCGCCGTGCTGACGGGGCTCACGGAGCCAGAGCTCGTACCGCTGCTCGAGCACACCGTGCCGGAGCACTCGGCCGTGACCATCGGCTCGTATCCGAACTGGTCAGCCACCCGCTACCGAACCAAGGTGACCTTCGATGCGCGCGACCCGGACGCGGTCGGGGCAGCGCTCGACGCGTTCGTGGCGCTGTTGCCGGAGGGGGGGCTGGTGGGGGTCGAGTAGGGGCGCGGCCGCAGATGCCCGGCTCCAAACGCTCCAGGACGAACAGGCCTTGGCCACCCGCCCGCACCTGGTTATGCTTCCGGTATGAAGACTGCCGTTTCCGTTCCAGACGAGGTCTTCACCCGCGCCGAACGCCTCGCGAAGCGTCTGAAAGTGAGCCGAAGCGAGCTCTACAGTCGTGCCGTGCGGGAATATGTCGCCCGGCACGCGCCGGACGAAGTCACCGAAACCTGGGACCGCACCATCCGGGAACTCGGCCAACCGTCGGACGAGTTCAACAGAGAGGCCGCGCGTCGTGTCCTGGAGCGCATCGAGTGGTGATCTCGCAGGGCGACATCTACAGCAAGTCGAGGCTGGAGGCGGTACTCGCCGGAATTGACACCGTGCTGGGTCGATAGTGATTCGCCGCGCACATGCCCGAGGGCCAGCCGTGGGGATCGAGCAGGCCTGGCAGCGTGCCGCCTCATCCTCAGGAGAACAGCCAGAATCGTCTTTGCGTCTTCTGGCCGCCGGCCGCAGGCCCACGCGCCCAGGACAAGGCTGGCAGAGGCGACGGACGAGAGGGCGACGCTAGTTCACCATCACCGTGTAGTACTTCGTCTCCGCGCCCGTACACCCGCCGCTCCAGATTTCGAAGCCGGCTTCGATGCCGAGGATGTTCCAACTGCCATCGAGATGCCCCTTGCTCACGGCATCCTTCAAGAGGGGCAGGATGTCCAGGTCCTCGAACGAGCCCAAGTTGCTGGTTCGCTTGTAGGCGACGTACTTCCAGGTGTTGCCGTCGCTCGAAACGTTGCCTGTCCAGATCTCCCAGGACCCGCCGGCGAGACTGGCGTTGCCGGATTGGCTGCCAAAAGGCTGCACGCCACCGGAATTGCCGACCCAGATCATGAACTCCATGCCGCCGCCGGGATTGCTGACGGAGGCTTCCGGATGCAGCCAAATGTCGAACGAGACATTGTGCTTGCCCGTGGGAGCCTTGTAGTTCCAGGTGGCCGGTATCGAGGTCGCCTCGTTGACCTTCTTGGGCAAGCCATGGCCAGCCATCTTGAACGTGTAGTGCCAACCAGCCACCATGGCAGGATACGCGGCCGGGCTGTTGTCGCTCGAATTGACGGAGCACGAGGTGATCTTGAACCCGGAGTAGGTCCGTCCAGGGTCGGAGTACGGGAGGACGCAGATCTCTCCGCTCGCGTTGGGGTTCCACATGTTGCTCATCACGATGTAGCCCTGCGCGTTGAGCTTCTCGTCCTTGCCGCAAACCTCGTTTTCCGTTGGCGTGAGCGCGTCGATCCCCCCGACGCCGCCGGTGCCCGGCACCCCGCCGGTGGGCACGCCGCCCGTCGCGACACCACCGGTGGCTGTGCCGCCCGTCGGTGCCGCGCCGCCCGTGGGAACGGATCCGCCCGTCCCTGGACCGCCACCGGACACACCTCCCGTCTGCGTCGCGGTTGTGCCGCCCGTGTCGCTGGCACTGCCGCCTGAGCCCGTCGGGGTCGTGCCTCCATTGGGGCCACCGCCGCCCGGGGTGACGCTCGCACCCCCTGAGGCTGAGCCTCCGAAAGATGTGGCGCCTTGGCCGCTACCGCCTCCGCCCGCGCCGCCCGCGGGCACGTAGCTGTCCGTCGCCGAGCACGCTGCAAGAGTTGTCAGCGCAAGCAGGGCCAAAGCACGCCGTGAGATCAGCATCAGGGCAACCTCCAAGCTCTCAGTCGAGTATGACGTACAGCACACGGACGGCACCAGGCCATCTGATGCATGGGTCACGCAACGGGCTGTATTTCGGCCACCTTGTGGCTCCGTCCAGGCTGTAACTCTGCACTATTGCGCAGACTGAGCCCTGTGAGCCGTGCCCTCGTCATACGTGTGCTGACCGCACGTGCGTGGCCTGCCGAAGGCCAGCGGCTCATCGCACGCGCCGCGCCACCAGCCGCAGTCCGAGCTCCAGCGAGACTCGGACCAGCCACTCGTCCCACCCTGCCCCTACGCGTTCACTTGCTGTGCGGAGGCATTTTCGCCTCCTTGAAAAGCACGTGCTTGCGCGCGACCGGATCGTACTTCTTGAACTGAAGCTTGTTGGTCTGGGTCCGCTTGTTCTTGTCGGTGTAGTAAGTGAATCCGGTCCCTTCGGAGGACACGAGGCGGATCTTGTCGCGCATGGCTGGGCAGGCGGCTACCACGCTGGCCGAGATGGCGCAAGATGCCGCATTGGAGGGGCCCGTGGCGACGGGGCCCGTGGCCCGCAGGGCCGGCCAAGTGGCCGCTTCGATTCTGCTCGTGGGTTCAGCGCCCCCGCTTGACGATGACGCCGATGCGTGGCTCACTCCCCGCCCCTAGCGCAAGAGAGCCGACCGATGTCGAAGCGTACCTACCAGCCCCACAACGTCAGCCGCCTGCGGACACACGGCTTTCGAAAGCGCCTGAAGACGCGCGGCGGCAGAAAAATCCTCAATGCGCGCCGTCGCAAGGGCCGCTGGCGCCTCGCCGTGACTGCGTACAAGAAGTAACGTGTGGCCGGGCTTCAACCCGCGGGTCGGTTTCGACGGAATCAACGGATCCGTCGGAGGGTTGAGTACCGCAACGTCCACGCGAGCGCGCAGCGCGTCGTTACGAGTCATTTCGTCTTCCTGCTGCTGGCGCGAGCGAGCGCACCGGGCCACCAGGCCCGTCTCGGCATCAGCGTGTCCCGCCGCCAGGGCAATGCCGTTGCGCGCAACCGCGCAAAACGGTTGATTCGTGAGGCTTTCCGGGCCACTCGCCCGCTGTGGGCTGCCGACATCGACGTGGTCGTGCTCGTCAGGCGGCCGCTCGGGTCGGTCGATCTGGGGGCCGTCGTCCGGGAGTGGCAGTCAGCCACCCTTCGGCTGCAGCAGAGGACCCAATCGGCCCGCGCCGACCGCGAATCGCGGCTGGCGAACGCGCCGTAAACGACGCAGACTCCGCGCACGAGATGTTGGCTCGCCTGCTCATCCTGCTCGTCCGGGTCTACCAGCTGTTGCTCTCGCCGCTGTTCGGACCCGTGTGCCGATTCGAGCCCTCGTGCTCACGCTATGCGATCGCGTGTCTCGAGCGCCACGGCGCACTGCGCGGCAGCTGGCTGTCGTTCAGGCGACTGCTCCGATGCCATCCATTCCACCCAGGCGGCTACGATCCTCCGCCGCCTCCTCGGGGAGCGCCCCAGGACAGAGCTCTGTCCGACGGCTCACCGCCTCCCATTCCTCTCACCCTTGCGGTGACGACACCCTGTTCGCAGGCGCGTCGCGCCGCTCTTCCGTAACGCTCGCCAACCAAGACACCCTATGGAAAAACGCGGTGGTGCACTGCGTATGGTCCTGCTCGGGCTATCCGCTCTGCTGCTGGTCATGTATGTCCCGAAGCTGTTCGGCGGCGGAGGAGGCGGCAGCACCGGACGGCAGCCTCTGCAGAGTGAGCTGACCGACGAGCCAACGACGCGCAAACCCGAGCAGTTGTGCGATCTGTGGGGTCCTCGATTCCACGCGCAGCTCGGCACCCAAGGCGCGTCGATCAAGCACTTCTATCTGACGAGTCCCAAGTACCTGAAAGCAGGCAAACCATACGACCTGTCGACCACGCCCGACCAGGAGCTGCGCCGCCAGCTGCGCTTTCACTGGCGCAACATCGCCGTGGCACCGGCCGACGATCCCAAGTGGCAGGTCACGTTCGACACGCTCGACTGGGAGATCCGGTCGAGCACAGCGACGCGCTGCGAGCTCGGCTACAAGGACGCGCGGGTCGAGCTCACCAAGGTGGTCTCCACGACCGACCGCCCGTACGAGCTCGCCGCCAGTGCGACGGTCACCAACCGGGCCGACCGACCTCTGCGCCACGCGCTCAGCGTGGAAACCACGGACTGGCGGCGGCAGAAAGACATCACAGGCGGAATGTTCCGCGTGAGCCCGTTCGTCACGCGAGTCGAATGTATCCTGAAGGACGGTGCAGCCACTCGTTTGGCCACCTCCGACTTCGAGCCGGACGACTTCAAGGAGCCGGCCTTCGCACGAAACCAGCTCAACCCGGGTGACTGGCACCAGGTCAAGGGGCGACCGAGAGTCGCTGCGGTCAGCAACTCCTACTTCGCCAACGCGTTGGTTCCGGTCGCCTCCCCGAGGACAGACCCGGTCTGCCAGCTCCAAATCGAGCAGCGCTGGCGTGCCACGCGCTTCGATTCAGTCGACCAGGACCCGGAAGGTGGCGCGATGTATCGAGCGGCGCTCGCCTATCCCCCACTCGAGCTCGGGCCGGGACAGAGCGCACAATACAAGGTCCTGAGCTACGTTGGCCCCAAAGAGCGCGACGTACTGGCGGCTGCGGGCGGAGGCCGGACCGAGCTCGATCGGCTCATCGACCTCGGCTTCTTCTCGGTCATCGCCAAGGTGCTCGTTGCCTTCCTGCTGCAGGTCTACCGGGCGATCCCGAATTGGGGCATCGCGATCATCATTCTCACGCTGACAGCGCGGACCCTTCTGTTCCCGCTGTCGATCCCTTCCATCAAGAGCATGATCAAGATGCGCGAGCTCAAGCCGGAGCTCGACGCGCTCAACGCCAAGTACAAGGACGATGCGCAGGCACGGGGCCTCGCGCAGATGGAGCTGTGGCGCAAGCACAAGGTCAACCCGTTCATCGGGTGTCTACCGCAGCTCGCGACCATGCCGGTCTGGATTGCGCTCTACACGACCCTGCAGACGGCGGTGGAGCTGTACAACATCCCGTTCCTCTGGTTCCCGGATCTGTCGCAGCCCGATCGCTTCTACATCCTCCCGTTCATCATCGGCGGCACCTCTTTCGTCCAGCAGAAGATGATGCCGATGCAGGGCGGTGACCCGACCCAACAGAAGATGATGCTCTACCTGATGCCGGGCATGTTCACGGTCTTCATGCTCTTCTTGCCGGCAGGGCTCGGCGTCTACATGTTCACCAACGGCGTGCTCGGGATCGTCCAGCAGCAGGCCGTCGAATGGCACGCTCGTCGATCGGCACAGCGAGCGGGAAGGGGCTCGGGCCCGATGCTGCCGGAGGCCGCCCCCGCTCCGAAGAGCGGGGCTCCCGCGACCAAAGCCGCACCACGCGCCACCGCAAGCAGCCAGAAGGGCTCGTCCAAACCCCGACGCGAGCGCCGCGGGTCGGACGCGAAGTTCTCGGAGGGGTAGAAAGGCGTAACCATGGAGGATTCTCGGGACAAGCAAGCGCTCGACGAGGCTTGGGAAGCTGAGGAATCGGTTGGAGATCTTGCCGCGCAGAAGGGGCCCGCGGCAGAGCAGGACCGAGACACTGAAGACGAGGAGCAGGACGAGTTCGGCTCGCGCCGGCCTGATGACGATGCGCAGGACAACGGGCAGCAGCAGGAGCAGCAGCAGCCCGAAGGTGAAGCCGATCCGGGCGCTGGCGCGGGGCCTTCTCAGGACGGCGAGCGACGAGGGCCGCGCAGGCGTCGTCGACGTCCCCGCGACAGAGACAGCAGCTACGAAGGCGACGAGCGCGCCCAGCACGCGCTCGAGTTCGTTCGGACGGTAGTGCAGCAGATGGGCATGGACTGCCGTGCGCGACTCAGAAGAGGCCGACCCGAGCCAGACGGGTCCAGCCCCGAGATCGTCATCGAGCTGTCGGGCCGGGACTCCGCCCGCATCATCGGCAAGAGGGGCCAGGTCCTGTCGGCGCTCCAGTTCTTGACGCACCGAATCGTCAATCGCGCGGGCCTCGAACGACGCCACGTGCTCGTCGACGCCGAGGGCTACCGCATGCGCAGGGAGAGCTCGCTCGCCAGCATGGCTCGCAAGCTCGGCAAGCAGGCGGTGGATCAGGGCAAGATCATCACGTTCGAACCCATGAACCCCCGAGACCGGCGGGTCGTGCATCTGGCCCTCGCCAAGTTCGAGGGAGTCATCACCAAGAGCGACGGCGAGGGCGACGAGCGAAGGGTCCAGATCATCCCGGTACGTCGCTAGGCCGCAAGGAGCCCCGGCCCGAGGCACCAGGCCCGCGGCCAACGCGCCGTAGGTGTCCGCTGCCACAAGGGCGGAATCCGGCCACATGGCCGCGTCGACACGGCGCGGTCATAGTGCCGCGCACCGCTCCGATGGTGCACAATGGCGGGCGTTGCCTCGTCAGACTAACCAAACCTGCCCGGCGTCGCTCCGAGCCCCAAGGTCCCGCCAGCCATCGTCTGGCACGGACTCGGACAACGCGGGCACCTGTTGAGCAGAAGGGACTCGTCATGACGATTCTTCGCAATGCTGGACTTCGCGCCTGGCCCTGGATTCTGGTGGCAGCGGCCGCTCTGGCCGGTTGCGGACCGAAGGCAGTGCGTGGTGATGAGGTCGCCGGGCTCGACGACCAGGCGATGAGCACCGGACTCGATCGACGCGACCTGCAGAAGCTCTTGAAAGAGAACCTGGACACGCTGCAGAACGCCGCAGTCGTCAAGCGCTGGGAGCAGGAGAACCGGCCCGCGGTCGCCGTGCTACCGCTGCGCAACGAGACGAGCGAGCACATCGACAGCGCTCTCGAGGCCCTGATCAGCGATATCGAGACGGCGCTGGTCAACGCCGGGCACGTCCGCGTCGTCAGCCTCGAGCAGCAGCCCGCCCTGATGCAGGAGGTCAAACAGCAGCAGTCGGATGCGTACAACCCGCAGCAGGTGGCACGCTGGGGAAAACAGATCGGCGCACAGTACCTGGTCACGGGCAAGGTGTTCACGACGGACGAGCGGTTCGAGGACGAGCGTCGGGTCCAGTACTCGCTGTTCATGCAGGTCCTCGATGTGGAGACCGGAGAGGTCCTGTTCCAGAACAAGTCCGCGGTAACCAAGGCGCTGGTCAACTGAGGCAATCCTGTCCGCGTCAGATCGGGTGAGGCTCCGATGGCGTTCGCGGTCACGGTCTTCCGCCGCAGTTCAGCGAGGAGCGCTCGCGTGACCACGCGCAGCTGTCCGATCGAGCGGCGTGCCGCGCGATGCGCCCGGCTCGTCGCCGCGCTGCTCGTCGCCGCGGCCCTTCTGGGTTGCGCGGGCCACGCCGGACGGACGGAAGGCGCGCGAACGGCGCTGGACGCCATGCAGCCCAAGGAGGCGCTCGCCGAGCTGAACGACCAGCTCGACGTCGACAGCGCCGACGAGCTGCCGACCGACCTCGGCGGCGACAACGCTCTGTTGGTGCTCGATCGCGCCATGGTGCTGCAGCAGCTCGGCAGCTACGAGCTCTCGAGCCGCGATCTCGAAGCCGCCGACAAGCAGGTCGAAGTGCTCGACTTGTCCCGCAACGCCGCGCACGACCTCGGGAAGTACCTGTTCTCGGATGATGTCGGCCCGTACAAGGCACCCGCGTACGAGAAGCTGATGATCAACACCATGAACATGGTCAACTACCTCGCGCGCGGCGACTTGAACGGGGCGCGCATCGAGGCACGGCGTCTGGCCGTGATGCAGACCTATCTGCGCGACCACGAGGACCAGGGCGCCTCCTTGATGGGTCCGGGCAGCTACCTGGCCGGTTTCACGTTCGAGAAGAGCGGCAAAGCCCAAGAGGCCCTGCGCTACTACGACGAGGCGCTGCAGTACGGCTCGTATCGCACGCTCACGGAGCCGATCCGCCGCCTCGCAGCCCAGGCGAGCTACCGCACCGCGCGTCTTCGGGAGATCCTGGGCGAGGCTCAGCCTGCCGCCGAGGCTCAGCCTGCCGCCGAGGCTCAGCCTGCGGCGTCGCCCGCGCCGCCGGATGCCAATGCCGCAGAGCCACCCGGGCCATCGCCCCCCACGAACGGCGAGTTGCTCGTCGTGGTCAGCTTCGGAAGGGTTCCGGCGAAGATCGCGGAGCGCATTCCGATCGGCTTGGCGCTGACGTACGTGTCCGGAGCACTCAGCCCCCACGACATGGCGCGCGCCAACTACTTGGCCGCTCAGGGTCTGGTGACCTGGGTGAACTACCCGCGGCTCGGCAAGCCCCGCGGGCAGTACGATCAGCCCGATTTCGCCGTCGACGGCGAATGGCAATCCATCGAACCCGCCGTAGCCGTGGATCGGGAGGCGATCAAAGCCTGGGACCAGGCAAAGGGCGCGGTCATCGCGAGTGCCATCACGCGCATGATCACCCGAGCGGTGGCCGGAGAAGCCGTACGCCGGGGAAGCGGTGGAGGGACGCTCGGAGCCCTGCTCAGCATCGGCACGCAGCTGACGATGACCGTGGCCGACACGCCCGACACGCGCAGCTGGGCGACGTTGCCCGCGCGCATGGCGTTTGGTCGGGTACGCTTGCCGGCTGGCACCCATCAGGTCCAGCTCAGAGCGCGCGGCTACCTCCGTCGATACACGGTCACACTCAAGCCAGGCGGCTTCGCGGTGCTGAATCTGACCGTGCTGTCGTGACGCTTTCGTACGTCGCCCAGTCTAGCGATGATCCCGCGCATGCGCCAGAGCTTGCTCCTGTCCGTGTCGGTCGCGACGCTTGCAGGGTGCTCCCCAGGGCTGCCTGCCATGCTGCCCGATCCGGACATCGATCCCGGGCTGGGCGACGTGGTGCTGATGACCTGGACAACGCGCTCCGCCGAGGGGCTGCTCGGCTACGCGCTCGATCCCGAGCTCGTTCAAGTCGACGCCGTGCGCCGAGTCGCTACCGGCGCTCCCCGGTGGGTGCCGACGCATCAGCGGCTCTCGTTCGTGGTCGCCGCCGCGGGCAACGCCCAGGCAGCGGCGGGCCTGCACGGTCTCAGCGCGCAGGCCGGCGCCCACCGCGTCACCCACGTCGCCTACGACGTGCTCGTGTCTGGCTACCTGGAGCTGCCCGGCGATTCGTTGCGCTACGATCCACGATCGCACTGCTGCCTCGGTGGCGAAGCGATGGCTGAGTGCGCGCACGGCTATGTCGGACGCTTGATGTGGGGCACCGGCCGCGCACAGTACCTGGTCAAAGTCGAAACCAGCGCCGAGGTCTCGGCAGCCGAGCTGGTGCGGGCGCGCGGCGGCACGCGATTCCGGCGCGTGAACGAAACGCGCTTCCAAGACACGTTCTTCGCGTACGAGGTCGCTCCCACCCGGGCACTGTGCCGGCTGGTGGCGCCCACCGAGGAGCTCGAGCCGATCACCGTGAAAGCTCCGAGCAATTGCTGGGTCCAGGCCTTCAGTGCGGACGGCAGCCGCCAGGCCTACGCGTTCAGCCTTCCGGATCCGGAATTGTGTCGCAAGGTGGCCGCGCATCACTGCAGCCTGGTCGAGCAGCGTATCGACTGCCGCGTGAGCTACGCGGAAGGCACGCGCGTCACGCCGCTCGAGCTCGATCCGGCGTCGTTCATGCCGGTGAGCGGGCTCGAGAGCAGCAAGCAGGAGGAGCCGGCGGCGCAGAAGACACCTGCGAAGCCGGTGGTGAACGGGACGGCGCGGTAAGACGCCGGCTTGAGGGTAGGCTGGCGACGCATCCTGTGTCTGCCAGCTCACGAGAACCCCTCGAGACGAGTTCTTCGCCACCCCGGGGTCCCAAGAGACCCCGGGGACCTGCGTCGTAGTCGTGACATGGTCTCCCGGCGATCGACGATCGCTGCGTGCGCGTCGCACGACGAAAGTCACGGCGGCGCTCCCTCGGGGAGCGGAAAGTGCTCGAGCACGGTTCGCTTTCTGCGAATGTGGTCAACTAGTCCACTGAGCTCAGTGCAGGCGCGGTCGAGAGAGTCGCGAGGGTCGATACCCGATTCTCGAAGCCGCTCGCACATTGTGCGATCGAAGGCAGCGATCTTCGTGAGAACCTCGGGGCAGTGGTGAGTAAACATGGTTTGCTGATACCCTTCCCTGGTATCGAGCGCGACCGCCTCCCCGTAGAACCAATCCCCCAGTATGGTGAGGTTGTATCTATGCGGAATGGCCTGGGTCAGCGCTACGCGAATCTCGTGCACGCTGTCCTTGAGACGGCACAACGCCTCGAGCAGTATCTTGAGCCGGCATGCCTGTGCGTCCCACCCGAGCTGGCAGTACGATGTAGGGTTGATCATGAGGTACAGGCTCCCGCTGGCGCGGACGTGTTCCTCAAAGACCAATAGCTCAGCTCGAAGCCTTTCCCTTCTGGGGGTATCTGTGGGGTGTTGGCCAGCCCTTTGCTCCCAGATCGGGTCGTGCACGTCCTTGTTGGGTATGTTGAAGGTGCTGAGGCCACCCTCCTGCCGTATGGCCGCGGATCTGTTGAGCAGCAGGACGTTGGTCGCATGCCGGACGAGATAATCCGTTCTCTCTACGTGATGGCGCGCGCATCTGAAGCTTGGGAGCGTTCCTTGGCTCGTCGCACAGTCTGTTCTGGCCCTCTCGACAAGACCGGCGAGGGCAGCATAGTTGAGTCTCTGAAGGCTTCGTTCTAGCTCGCCGTCCTCGGTCTCTTCGCCGATGACTATTCCCGCGGTGTTCTGCAACAGCTGGCCGGGTGGCTCCGACCGCGTGATGGGGACGATCGGGATTCCATGGTAGATGGCGAAGCCAATCTCCTGGAACACCCAACCAGCCTTGCTCGTGTCCTTCGGGATCACAGCAACGAACACGGATGCACTGCAGATCAGCGCCTTGATCAGTCGAAGAAAGTTCTCGCCGGGCTTGATATCCAAGTCAGAGAGGACGTCGAGTCCTTCATCTTCGAGCCTGGTCATGACCTTCTGCGGTAGACGACCGTCGCTGTGCGAGTGGCTCACGAAAACTCTGTACCGATACTTGGTTTCGGACGTCGCAACCATGGCATGCCTTTCGTGAGTGCCGTCGTGTCGTGTCCGCGCCGCGTGACGGCTCCGCCGAATCGAGGTCACAGCGGCCGTCGATGAGGAAAGCTGCCGTCGCCATTTTCGTTTGGGCGACCAGTCCCCGAGCTCCCTCACACATAGCTCAGCACGCTACGCGGTTTCTCGCCCGAAGTCGACCGCGGCATCGGACACTCGGACACTGGCGGACACTGGCCGGGCAGCGCGGCGCGAGAACGGCACCAACAGGCCACGGCACTCCAGTGCCCCCCGGGTCGCGGCCACCCCATCGGATTTCACGGAAGCGACAGCGTGTAACCCCCCCGGAGAGATCCCCGTATCTTCGCGGCGGCCGGGTAGCCGTCCAACGCACTCTATGTATCTTTCACTATACATAAAATGCGATAAAGGTGCTCTACATATACAAATGCCAACACCACACCTGGTATCCATCACCGTCGCCCGGGTGCTTCGCAAGCTCGGCGCCGACCTTCGCAATGCCCGGCTAAGGCGACGTCTGTCCATGCAGGTCGTGGCTGAGCGCGCGCGAACGACCCGGGTCACGCTCACCCGCATCGAACGCGGGGATCCGGCGGTGTCGATCGGCATCTACTGCTCCGTTCTCAACGCGCTCGGACTCATCCACGCCGTCGCCATGCTTGCCGACATTGCCACCGACCGGGTGGGTGCTGATCTCGAAGCGTCGCGCCTTCCACGCCGGGCCCGGAGCAGGATTCATGAGTGACGCGAGGGTCTTTCTCGGTGAGGCGGAGCTCGGCGAAATCCTGCGGAGCGGCAGCCGGGGGGCGGAGCGTATTGGCTTCCGCCATTTCGAGGCGTGGCTCGCTCGGCCTGAGCGGTTCGCCATCGATCCAGAGCTGTTCCTGGACCATCGCGTGACCTACCCCGCCCGCGGGGGGCTGTTCGGCGCGTTCGCCGATTCGGCGCCCGATCGCTGGGGGCGACAGCTCATGCAGCGCCACGAGAGACGTTCGGCCAAGTCCCTCGGGCGCCCCGTTCAAACCCTGTCCGAGCTCGACTACCTGCTCGGGGTCGCCGATATCTCGCGCATGGGAGCGCTGCGCTTCTGGCAGAACGGCGCCTTCGTGGCCGAGAGCCACGTCGTGCCGCCGTGGGTCCGCTTGCGTGCACTGCTCGACGCCTCGACCCGCATCGCTCGCGATGAAGAGACGGATGACGACTTCTCGCTCATCTTCGCACCCGGGTCATCCCTGGGCGGTGCTCGGCCGAAAGCCTCCGTGCTGGATGCCGACGGGAACCTCTGCATCGCCAAGTTCCCGCGCGAGGGCGAGGAGTACAGCGTGGAGCGCTGGGAGCGGATCGCGCTCCAGCTGGCGCAGACGTCGGGAATCAGCGTCCCGGAAAGCCGACTTCTGGAAGTGGGCGCCTCTCCTGTGCTCCTGTCGCGCCGTTTCGATCGTCGCGGAACAGACCGCATTCACTTCGCGTCCGCGATGACCCTCTTGGGGCTGCGGGACGGAGACCAGGCGAGCTACCCCGAGATCGCCGAGGTCTTCCAGCGCGAGGGAAGCCGACCCAAGCATGATTCCGAGGAGCTGTTTCGGCGCATGGTCTTCAACATCTGCATCGCCAACGTCGACGACCACCTGCGAAACCATGGCTTCCTGCGCGACCCAACCGGCTGGCGGCTCAGTCCAGCATACGACCTGAATCCGGTTCCCGCGGACCTGAAGCCTCGCATTCTATCGACCTGTATCACGCCGGACGACGCAACGGGCTCGCTCGACGCCGCACGAGAAGCCGCTCCCTATTTCGGCCTGAGGCCGCAGAGGGTCGAATCGATCATTGCCGAGGTCGTGGCAGCGGTCACCGACTGGGAGCGCGTAGCGCGGCATTTTGGCGCACCGAAATCCGAGTTGGCTCGCATGCAGAGCGCCTTTGGGGTGGCGTAGGGGCGGGCCACCAGTCCTACTTCCGCTTGTACTCCCGGCCGTCGAACGTGAACACCACCTTGCGCTTCGACCACGGCAGTATCACCGGCTCGAGGCCCTCGGCGCGATCGTCCCTGAAGGGATTGTCCTCTCGGGTGAAGCCCACGCCGAGTCCCGGGCGGACCTCGATCGCCAGAGCGTCGTTCGAGGACGGAACGAACGCGAGCGCTCCAATGACGCGCGACTTGCCGAGGCTGCGCCCGGTTTCGGCCGCGAAGATGCGCTGGATGCCGGAGCCGGTCACCCGATACACGATGAGCGCCTGCGTCTGGGGCTGGTCCTCTGTCCTGTCGGCCTTGTCCGAACGCAGCACGGCATACACCAGGATCTCGGCCTTGCCGTCACCCGTCAGATCACGTGCTGCGACGTTCTTGACATCCTCGGACGATGCCACACCGAGCCCGGCGTAGGCATACGTCTTTCCGCCCCGGAAACGCTCGCCGAAGACGACGAGGTCCCGTCCATGTACGAGCACGCGCTCGACGGTCTCGTCCCCGACCACGTCGGTGACGAAGTCGTACGCCGCCTCGGATCTGCCCGAGCCTCGATCCTTGCGATAGGCGACGTACACGGGCTCGAGCAGCTCGTCGTTGTTCGGCGGCCGCGGCGCGGGCGGCGCCTGGTAGGCACCGGGACCGGTGCCGCTCGTCTCGGTGGCCGCCGACAGACTCGAACCGGCGGCTGGAGCCGTCGGCGCGCTTCGCTTGGGTTTCCAGCTCTTCTGTGCACTCTGAGCCAGAGTCCCGCCGCTCCACTCGTACGTGCGACGCTCGATGGTCTCCCACGGTCGGAGCGAGGGCTTGACGCCGACACTCTCGGGAGCGCCAACGGTCTCGAAACCGGAGCTCTCGCCCTGTGCGATCGTGAGCGTGGCCCTGCCGCCTTTGTGGCCGATCAGGACCTTGTTGCTGACCTTGCCGTCGGCCGTGCTGAACCCGACCTCGTGGCGGAACACCTCGGCCGGTTCTCCCTCCGAACCCACCTTGAGCACCTGCAAGATATCCTGGTACTCGCTGCCGACGCCGAGCCGTTTGATCAGCAGGATCTCCTGATGGCCATCGCCATCGAAGTCGCACAGTTCCAGACGCGAGACGTCGGAGCCGTTGCGCGTGCCGAGCTCGGCGTAATAGAACTCCGAGCCGCCACGATAGCCGGGGCCGGCGATCGTCAAGAACCCGCCGAATACGGCGACCCGCTCGAGCAGCGGGCTGCCCGAAACGGCTCCGAAACGCTGGAAGGTGGGGGTCGCCGGCAGTCCCTTGGGCTGGATCAGCGACACGTACAAGCCCTGTTCGGGTTCGCTGAGGATCGGCGGCATCGCTTTGCCGCTGGTCTCACGGCTCGTCCCGATGACCACCTGAACGCCCTTGCCGCTGTCCGCGTCCGCGTAGCGCAAAGCACCCCGGAGCCCCACGCGGACGCGCCGCGCCTCGGGAAAAGCGCGCCACGGAATGCTTGCCTCGAGCGTGAATCCCTCGTCGTCCGGTGCCTCGACGATCTTGGAGCCCGCGACCGGGCCTCCGTCGAGCTTCACGCGGCCCGCACGCTTGCCCGGATGGCCGGGGTAGAGCTGAAGCTGCCTCATTCGGTACCCCCCGCGCGTGTTGGGAAACGCGATGAGCAAGATCGCGTGGTCGTCGGACTCGCCGGCCGCGCCCGTGCTCACGAGCTTGTCGTCGGTCACCTCGAGCGCAACGTACAGGTTGTCGTCGTCGTAGCCGACCGCACCGCGCGCCCTGGGCTGGCCGCTCTTGATCGCCCCGCGCAGGGTCTGACCGAGGGGCGTGAACTGCGTGTTCCAGTCTTGGAGCAGACCGTCGATGCGCGGCCTCTTCGCCACGTGTTCGGCCCACAATGCCCCACCGAGCCCGGATGCCGTGGCCGCGTGAGTACTCAGCAGCGCCGCCAGCGCGTACAAGACAATGCCTGGACGCATCATCATTGACGCTTGACGCGCAGCTCCTGCTGCTGCTCGGCCTCGAGCTCGGCGAGCGCGCGGGCCAGCTCGTCCTGCTCTGCAGCGTCGGGGATCGGGGTCGTCACCGCTGCGGGCTCGACGCGCACCGGCGCACGCTCGGGCTCCGGCGGCAAGACCCCCATCTTGCGCTTGAGCGCCAGCAGGTCCTCCTCGGCTCCGGCCGTGGCCTCCAGCTCGTTGAAGCGGTGCGCGAGCACGTCGCCCGTCGCCTCCTCATTGAGCTCGGCCGTGGCTTCCGCCTCGGCCTCCATCTGCTCGATCTTGCCGGCCATCCGATCGAAAACCTCGAAGGCACTCGCGTTGCGCAGGCCGCTCATCGTCTCGCTGATGGCCTTCTGCGCCTCGGCGCGCTTCTTGCGTGCGATTAGGAGGCCCTTCTTGCGTTTGGCCTCCTCGATCTTGTTGTTGAGCATCCGCAGGGCGAGCTTGAGCTGGTCCACGGCCTGCTTCTGCTTCTGCCACTGGCTCTTGAACTGCTCGGCGAGCTGGTCGTGCTCCTTCTTGCGGGCCAGCGCTTCCTTGGCCAGATGGTCGTCATTGGCCCGTACGGCGAGTTCTGCCCGACGCATCCATTCGGCCGCGCTCGCCACTTCCTGCTCCGCCTGCTTGGCGAGCCGCTTCTCGTCGGCGATCGAGATGGCCACTTGGCGCTTCGCCTCGATCAGCTGGTTGTTCATGTCCAAGACGATCTGGTTCAGCATCTTCTCCGGGTCTTCGGAGCGGCTGATGAGATCGTTGATATTGGATTTGATCAGTGTCGCTAGGCGAGCAAAGATTCCCATGGGCGACCCTTACGATTACGGTCCAACCAGTTGCTTGAGCGCCGGCACGTGCTCGGACAAGGCCAAGCTCATGTCGGCCAGCACCGCCTCGAGCTCGTTGAGGTCGAGGTTGTCGATCTCGAGCGCCGAGGTCAGTGTGATCCTGTCTCCGGCCAGACCGTACGCAGCGTGCATCAGGTCCTGCACGTTGAGCTCCAGGAGCCTCTTGTAGAGGGCCGAGCATCGAGCGGGGTCCTGCTCCGGCACGCGCCCGATGTCGAGCTGCATGACCACCAGCGGCGGGACGACTCGCATTGCCAGCGGCGGCTGGCGCGGAGCGACCGCGATCAAGTAGGTCCCGTCGTCGAGCTTCTCGAAACGTCGCTCGAGCTTGCCCAGGTAGCCTTCAAGGTCTTCGCTGGTCCGAGGAGCCATTGCCCGGCAGGCTACCACGATGTGCCCGGCATCGGCAGCTCGGAGCTTCTGACCTCGAACCACGCTGAACCTGGCGGCCCGCCAGCCCACCCGCGGCCCCCCTCGAGCCGGGCTACGGCCCCGGCCCCTGCCAGAGTCCCGCCGCAACGGCCTGGACCACCTGATCCACATGCTCGCGCACTGCGCGGTGCTCGGCGATCCCGTTGACCAGGATCGACACCGCGATGGGCATACGCCCGCCGGGAGCCATCACATAGCCGCTGAGCGCGTCGGTCGTTGCCAGCGTCCCCGTTTTCGCGCGGATCCGCCCCCGGACCGCGGCTCCCTGGAAGCGCGACTGCAACGTCCCGTCCACGCCGCCGACGGCGAGCTCCGCCAGAAACTCCGGGGCAATCCGTGGCTCCTTGTACGCGAGCGCCAGCAGTCGCGCGAGCGCGAGCGCACTGATTCGGTTGGCGTCGAAGAGCCCGGAGCCGTTGGTGATGCGCGTGCTCGGCGTCAAGAGCCCGTGCTGCCGCAGCCAGTCGCTGATCACGGCCGCGCCGTCCGCGCTCCGCGCCGGTGTGCCTTTGAACTTCCCGCCCAGGGTCTTGAGCAGCATCTCCGCGGTGAAGTTGTCGCTGTTCTTGCCGAGCTCGTACGAAAGGATCCCCAGGGGAGCCGAGCGATGCAGCGCGAGCGCGCGCGTAATGCCATCGCCCCCGAGCTCCGGCTGTTCGTTCACTTTCACCCCCCGGATCTTGAGCTCGTAGCGCAGAACCAACCCTGGCAGAAGCCTGGGATCCTCGACACGCCGCGTGAACCTCTGTTCCGGCAAGCCCTCGGCGATGCGGCCGCCAACCCGAGCCAGCATACTGCTGCCGCGCGCCGAAACGGACAACGTCAGTTTCTGGCCCGTGCCGCGGGGCGTGGTCTTCACCTCCCCTAGGCTCTGCACCAGGGCGGGAGGATGGAACCAGACTCGGGCGGGCTGACCTGGACGACGAGGCAACACGTGCATACTGATCGCGTTGCGCTCGACGGCCACGGCGCTCACCGGCGCGCGGAAGGCCGCCCACTCCTGCGGCTGCTGCTCGAACGCGGGCGGCACGAACTGCTCGTCGAAGCGGCTCTGATCGACCCAGAGCTTGCCCACCTGCTCGACCCCGAGCAGGACGAGCTTCTCGGCGAGCTCTCCCAGGTCCTCGCTCCTCAATGACGGATCGCCATCGCCTCTCAAGACCAGGGCATCGACGCTGCCTTCGTTGAGCTCGCCGTAGAGCCCCGTAGTGAAGCGATAGCCCGGGCCCAGCTTGTCGAGTGCCACCACCGTCGTGAGCAGCTTCGCGTTGGACGCCGGATTGAGCGCCTGGTCCTTCTCCGCCGCGGCGAGAATGCGGCCACTGCCCACGTCGACCACGGCGATGCTTGCACGCCCGCCCCGGCCCCGCACCCACTGCTCACAGCGTGCCACGGCCCGCCCGAGGTCGCTCTGTTCCCCCGGGTCTGGCGTCTCGGACGGCGAGCTCGCTGCCGAGCCTGCATTCGGGGCGGCTGCGGGCCGACGCTGGGCCGCGACCGGTTTGGGAGCCGTCGCTGTCCGAGCCGTGGGGGCGGGCGCAGCATGGATCCGGGTGAGCTCCGCCCCGCACGAGGCCAGCACAATGAGTGCGACCACCGGAGACAACCACAACGAACGACGCGAGAACATTGCAACTACCGACAGCCGCCGTAGCTGGTGGCACCGGTATCCATCCAACCGTCGGCGCCCGCCGCGCACGCAGAACTCACTCGAGGACAAACAAGCCCACCGGCCACGGCCGCGAATGTACCACGGCACGAGATCGGTACGATGCTCCGGCCAACACCGCACAGGCTGACGACTTCGAGCGTCCGCCGGCCAGATCACCCACCGCGATCGTGCTCCGAACCGCGTGGGTCTCGCCGCCTTGATCCACCGAACCGCGGGCCGCGCCCACGAGGGCGGCAAGGCTGAACTTCGTCCGAAACTGGCCGTTGGCAACGGCGTGCGACGGACCGTGGACGGTATCCCCGGCTTTCCCGACGGGGAAGAACGCGTCACGCTTATCGAAGACGTGCCTTCTCGCTCAGGCCAACGGACCAAAGCACCAAAGGACCGCTGCTGGATCACTCTGCTCGCCGGCCCCGCACCCGGCGCCATCTATCGGCTCGAGGGCCAGGCCCTCACCATCGGGCGCAGTCCCTCTGCCGACGTCCACATCGCGCACGAAGCCCTGTCTCGGCTGCACGCGCGCTTGTTCCGGGTCGATGACGCCATCTTCCTCGAAGACCTGAACAGCGCCAACGGCACGTACGTGCGCGAGAAGCGCATCGGCGAGGCGGTGCGCGTGTACGACGGGGACCGGGTCGAGCTCGGACGGTCCATCGTGTTCAAGGTCGTCGTGCAGGACGCACTCGAGGAGCAGGCCGCGCTTCGCGTGTACAGCTCGAGCGTGAGGGACGCGCTGACGGGTCTGTTCAATCGCCATTTCTTCCAAGACCGGTTCGAGAGCGAGTTCGCATACGCCAAACGGCACAACACCTTGCTCACCGTCATATTGCTCGACATCGACTGGTTCAAAGCCGTGAACGACACGCACGGGCATCCGGCTGGAGACGCCGTGCTGCGTTCGGTGGGCGGGGCCCTGGCACGCATCACGCGCAAAGAGGACTTGTCCGCGCGCTACGGCGGCGAGGAATTCGTCCTTCTGTTCCGGGCCGTATCGCTCGACGACGCCCGCGCCACCGCCGAGCGCATTCGCAGGGCGGTCGAGGCCACCGAGATTGCGTGGCAGGGTCTCTCTCTGCGCGTGACGGTCAGCGTCGGAGTCGCGACCGTGCACCGGGCACGGATGTGTGCGACTCCCGCCGAGCTGCTCGCGCTCGCCGATCTGGCCCTGTACGCCGCCAAACGCGGTGGCCGCAATCGCGTCTGCGTGGGCTAGCCTCCCTGTAGCACGATAGTCGTTCGACTTCGAGTCGACTCTCGGATCTGATGCCCCTGGTTCGCAGTCGAGGTCGACCGTCCAGAGTGGGACTGGACCGAATGACCCACTGTCGACTCAAGACTCTCGACTGTCGACGCGGGGCCCCGGCGCATCCGGTCGATATGGTCCGTCGGGTTGCAGCACGACTTGTCGGACTGGGCCCCAGACTCTGGGTCCCCACGTTCTGACGCACGCCGTGTGGCAGGCAACTTGGGGGTCCCCAGCCTGCGAAGCGACAGCGAAGCACAGGCTGGGGCATATAGGCGAAGCCTGACATCCAGTTTGGGGCAGGGCGGAACCCGGCTTGCATTCCTCCCGTGCCAGCGCTTTCCAACGAGAGCAGACGGCTCGGCATGGAGGTCTGCTCTTGCGCGCGCGCCGGACTTGCCGGATTATCCGCACGGTTCTTGGCGGTCTGTCGTTCCACCGTGCGCACGCCGCGCGAAGCCGCGAGGTCAGCGATGTTACGAGTTGGCAGAGTAGGTCGGTATTGTGTTCTCTTCTTCGTGCTGTTCGGGGCCATGTCGGCCTGCGAGAACAAGGACGCCTGCAAGGCGGTGCCCGAATGCAAGCAGCAGGGCAAGTGCACAGTAGGCCCAAGCGGCGCCTGCGTGGTCGGTTCCGAGCAAGACTGCAGGGACTCCGAAGCCTGCAAGCTGTTCGGCAAGTGCACGGTCGTCGAGGGTGCTTGCGTCGCGCAGACCGACGAAGACTGCAAGAAGTCGGCGAACTGCCAGAACCTCGGTACATGCAGCGTGTACCAGGGCACCTGCGTGGATCTGACCAAGTCGTTTCACGTCGAATGCACGCAGTCTTGCCTGAAAGAAGGCAAGTGCGTCCTGCAGAACGGCAAGTGCGTGGCTCTGTCGCGCCAGCATTGCGGCGGCACGAGCGACGCCAAGCCCGAATCGGAAAGCCCCTGCGCCAAGATCGGGGCGTGCACACCGCAGGACGGCGGCTGCGTCGCCTCGCGCGACGAAGACTGCGCGACGTCCCGCGTCTGCAAAATGCAGGCGCAATGTACCGCCAAGGACGGTGCGTGCGTCGCGACCGAGGAAGGCTGCAGCAAGTCGATTGCCTGCTCCGCCGACGGCCGATGCGGCATCAAGGATGGACAGTGCGCGGCCGTCTCCAGCGCTGCCTGCAGGAAGTCGTCGCGCTGCCAGCTCGAGGGCGCCTGCTCACTTTCGGCGAAGGACAACAAGTGCATCGCCGCCAGCAGCGCCGACTGTGGTGCGTCTGCCGTGTGCAAGAACGCCAAGCGCTGCCAAGCTCAGGATGGGGCCTGCGTCGCCGGAGGCGGCCAAGCCGTCGACAACTCGCCTCCCCCCGACGCGTACACGCCGCCGCCGCCGCGCAAGGGGATATTCTAGACGCCGGCGCCCCGGGGCGGGACTACTTGCAGGCCGGGAACTGCCCGTCGAGCTCTTGCTCGGCCTTTCCGCTCATGATCAAGCCATCGACCACGTCGCCTGCCACGGAGGTGACCCGGATCCGCACGGGGAACCAGAGCTGTTCGCCCACGTTGAAGTAGTTGTACGTCTGGCGCGTGCCCGTCACCCAAGTGCTCTCCCACTTCGCCTCCAATTTGGCCACGGGCAGCCGAGTGTTCTCCACCATGAACTCGTTCCAGCCGTCGTTGGGCGGGTCCTTCAGCGCAATGATGATATTGCCTTGGACCGGACAGGGGACGTACCTCCAGGACAAGAGTCCGAACGCGCCTCCGTTGTTCGTTCCCAGGTAGCCTTCCGTGATGGTGCCGATCTCCAGGAAGGCGGCTCGGCTGAGATCGATGTGGCCGGGCTGGCACCCGGGGCACTGATCGGTCGCCGTGACGGTTACCGTCGCCGTATCGTCGCGCGTCACCTCGATGCAAGCGCCGCAGATCGCGGAGCCCCCGTACTCGCTGGGACCCATGGCGACGGTGAACGCACCGTCGCCCGTGTACACGTGCTCGACATTGCTCCCATTCACGGGGTAGCTGCAGTTGACCTCCTTTTCCGGGTCGTAGTACGTGGCCGAGCCGTTGTCGTCGTCGTAGGCCGTGAGCGAACCGAAGTCACACGGCGTGTTCGGATCACCACCCGTCGAGCCGCCGCCCGTGGCCGCCCCTCCCGTGGCTGTGCCTCCCGTGGCCACGCCACCCGTGGCTGTGCCTCCCGTCGCCGCGCCGCCCGTGCCAGCTCCGCCGTTGCTGAGGGCGCCGCCCGTCGTTGCGCCGCCCGTGTCGAAGCCGCCGCTGTCGTGAACGCCGCCGGTCGGCGTGCCGCCTTGCCCCGTTGCCCCACCGCTCGCGGAGCCTCCGGTGTCCGGGCCAGAGCCACCTGCGGAGCTGCCTGCGGCGCTCGAGCCGCCCGAGCTCGTGCTACCGCCAGCGGGCATCCCGCCAGATCCTGCTGCGCTGCCCCCCTGACCGTCCTGCTGCCCGCCTCCGTCCGCGCTGCCACCACCTGTGGACGCATGCTCGCCCCCTGTGCCCCCGCTCTGCGCGGTGCTGTTGGGACCACTGCAGCTGACGCACAAGGCCAGCGCCAGGACCGCACTCGCCAGCCGTGCTCTGCCGGCGGCAGACCGGTGCGGGAACAACAAGGCACTCGTACTCATTGCCAAGCTCCGTTCAAGAGTGGGCCGGCCGAGCGTGGACGGCCCCTATTGTTGCAGCAGAACTCGGGGGTCGGTGCAAGACTCGGAAGCTCGGCGCCGAGCCAGCCCTCGGTGTCTGTTCAGTTGGCGCCTCGACCGGCTCGTCTGCCGCTCAGCCTCGCAGCCGACTTCAGGGACAGCTGTATCCGCCCTGGATTTGCGCGGATCGCTCCCCATGCGCAGCTCGCGCGCGGTGTGTCGCGCCCCCAACCGTGAACACGGCGCAGGCGCATCGCCGAGAACCTGGTAGTAGGGCGACCCCGCCATGGCATCCATCCAGGTCAACGATCTCACAAAAGCATACGGTCAGAAGAAGCTCTTCCAGGAGGTGACCGTCACCTTCGAGGCAGCAAGACGCTACGGGATCACCGGTCCGAACGGCGCCGGCAAGTCGACGTTCCTGAAGATCCTATCTGGCGAACTCGAGCCGGACACCGGAACTGTCTTCTGCCCCAAGCGCACCAGCGTCCTCACGCAGAACCAGTTCGGCTTCGAGTCCTGGCGGGTGCTCGATGTCGTCATCATGGGCCATACGCGGCTCTGGGCCACGCTCGCGGAGAAGGCCGAGTTGCTCGCCAAGCCCGAACTCACGGAAGCCGAAGGCACCCGGCTCGGCGAGCTCGAGGCCATCATTGCCGAAGAGCAGGGTTACTCCGCCGAAGCCGATGCGGGCGAGCTGCTCAGCGGCCTCGGGGTACCGGAAAGCGATCACGAGCGACTCATGCAGGAGCTGCCGGGCGGCAGGAAGCTCCGCGTGCTGCTCGCGCAGGCCCTATTCGGCAATCCGGATGCGCTGCTGCTGGACGAGCCGACGAACAACCTCGACATGGACAGCATTCGCTGGCTCGAGCGCTTCCTCTGCGAGTACCGAGGCGTGCTGCTCACGGTTTCCCATGACCGGAGATTCCTCAACGAGGTCTGCACGGACATCGCCGACATCGACTACGAGACGATCATCACCTACCCGGGCGGCTACGACGACATGGTGCGCGCCAAGGGTCAGGTCAGAACCAAGGTGGAGCAACAGAACGCGGAGCGGACCAAGAAGATCGACCAGCTGCGCGAGTTCGTCGCGCGCTTCGGCGCCGGCACGCGCGCCTCGCAGGTACAGAGTCGAAAGAGGGCCATGGAGAAGCTCACCTTGACGGACCTGAAACGGTCCAACATCGAGCGCCCGTTCATCCAGTTCTTGGTGAAGAAGCCGTCCAGCAAGCAAACGCTCGTCATCGAGGGGCTGACCAAGCGCTGGCCCGAGGTGACGGTCTGCGAGCAGTTTCGCGCCACCATCACCCGCGGAGAGAAGGTGGCCATCATCGGTCGTACCGGCGCAGGCAAGACGACGTTGTGCAAGATGCTCATGGACGAGCTCCGCCCCGATGCCGGAAGCATCGACTGGGGCACGCAGACCCAGATCGGCTACCTGGCCCAGGACCACCGCGGCGACATCGCCGCCGCAATGAACATCACCGAGTGGCTCCACGCTTTCGACCCGAACGCCAAGCTTCAGGAGATCCGTGGGTTGCTCGGTCGCATGCTGTTCAAGGGCGACGAAGGCACCAAGCCCACCGAGGCCCTGTCCGGCGGCGAGGCCGTGCGCCTCATTTTCTCGAAGCTCATGCTCACCAAAGACAACGTGCTCATCCTCGACGAGCCGACCAATCACCTCGATCTCGAGTCGATAATCGCCCTGGGCGCCGGGCTCGAGAAGTACGAGGGCACGGCGTTCGTCGTCACGCACGACCGCGACCTGGTGAGTTCCTTTGCCACGCGCATCTTCGCCTTCACCGAGGAAGGCCTCATCGACTGGCAGGGCAGCTTCGACGACTTCGTCGAACGCCGCGCGAGCGTCGGCCCGCGCCCGAGGAACGGCTCTGCCCAATCGCGCGAGCGCGACGTGTTGCGGGCGGACATGGCGCTGCAGCTGGGCTGAGCGGCCGAGGCCTGCGGCAGCGCTCGCACGGATAGCCGCCCGCGCGCTTGGTCGTCCGGCTTGCCGAACGCCGCACTGGCACACGCACGCGCCGCAGCCCGTTTTGCACGATCCGTCCCCGGATTGTGACGCGCTTGGTGCGACGGACCATCTGGGGCACTCTACGGACATGTCGCGGGAGACCGAGGTGGACCAGCGGGCTTCGGGGAAGTCCTCGGCATGGTTGCCAGGGGCGCGGCTGGTGGCGTCCCTGACGGTGCTCGTGCTCCCAGCGTGCGAGGACCCTGTCGTCACTCCTTGGCCTGGAAGCCGCCTCGCCGTGCTCAGCGACGATGGGGGTTGGAGTTGGCTCGAGGGGCCACGTGCCATCGTCTCGGGAAACCACCTGCTCGTGGGGACCGTGCCCAACGGGCTGCGAGACCCAGAACGGGGCGGCGACGTGGAGGCGGTGGACTACGATCTGTCGACACAACACGGCCGAATCATCGAGCTTCACCGCCAGCTACGACGGGACGACCACGCTTCTCCCGGGCTGTTGATGCGTCCCGACGGACGCTACCTGGTGGTGTATGCCAGTCATGACCAAGAAGACCGGTTCTACTACCGGGTTTCGCTGCCAGGCGATGGAACCTCGTGGAGTGACGAGCGTTCGTTCACGCCCAGCAGCACAACGCGGATCACCTACTCCAACCTGTATCAGCTTGCTATGGAGAACGGTCGGATCTACGACTTCTACCGAGGCCTGGACGGCACCTCGAAGCCATCGTACGCGTTCTCCGACGATCTCGGTGAGACGTGGACGAGCGGCAATGTCTTCATCGGCATCTCCGAGAGGCCCAACCAGCGACCCTACGTGCGGTATGCCTCCAACGACGTGGATACCGTCCACATGGTGTACACGGAAGGTCACCCGCGCGACTACGACAACAGCCTGTACCACATCTGCTATCGGTCCGGGACGCTGCACGCCAGCGACGGTACGGCCCTTGCGCCGCTTTCCGTGGGACTCGACCGACCCGAACTCGGCACGCGCATCTTCCAGGGCGACCCGGACCACGTCGCGTGGGCAGCCGACGTCGCGCTCGACGCGGAGGCTGGGCCAGTCGTCGCGTTTTCGGTGCAGGTCGGCTCCGCCGGGCTGCCACCAGGGCAGGGCGGCGAGGACCATCGTTACTGGTATGCCCGCTGGGACGGCAGCGGCTGGACAGCCCACGAGATGGCGTTTGCAGGGACACGTCTGTACGCTGGAGAGGACGACTACACCGGTCTGGTCGCCATCGACCCGGGTGACACGAGCGTCGTCGTGATCTCCACGAACGCTGACCCCGAGACCGGAGAGCCCCTGGTAAGCGACGCCGACGGCCAACGTCACTTCGAAATCTACGAGGGGCGCACCGAGGACGCCGGGGCATCGTGGAGCTGGAAGCAAGTCACTCGCAACTCCACGGTGGACAACCTGAGACCGATCGTTCCGCAGTCCGACACAATCCGGACGGTGTTGTGGCTCCGCGGCGTGTATCGGCACTTCACCGACTACGACTTGCAAGTGGTGGCTCGGTGGTGAGCGGGCGTGGGGCGCCGGATCCGATGCTTGGTCTGGCGAGCGCTCCGTGCACCGAACGCGCTACGGCGCGGGAGGCATCCGAATGAGCGATGGGACGACCCACGGGACGAGGACGCGTTCGCCGGCGGGGAGGACGAGTTCGAGGGGCGGGACCGGCGCGCGCACTTCGTTCGGACGCAACGCAACGGCCTCCAGCAGTGGCGGCTGAGTGGCTCGCCGCGGTTCAGGCTCTTGGTCTCGACCCGTCCCCGGCCGGGGGGCGATCTGCCCCAGCTCGTGCGGGTGCTCCCCGAGCATGCGGGAGGGCGGGGCGCATGACGGTGAGCCGATCACCCGGCGGAGCGTACGCGGGCCGGGCCGGCCAGGCCAAACGACAAGCTGAGTTGACGCTTTCCGAAGCGCGCGCCAGAATCAAGTCATGACGGCCCGCGAGGTCATCCGACGATTGGTGGCCCTGGGCTGCACGAAGACACGCCAGACGGGTTCGCA
>JAFGIS010000280.1 GCA_016929495.1 Polyangiaceae bacterium
CCCGCCACGGTGCTGCCGCCTTCGCCGCCAGCGGCCGTGCTGCCACCGGCGCCTGCGGTGCCGCCGGTCCCGCCCGTGCCCGGCGTGGTCACGTCGAGGAATATGCGCTGGGCGAAGTTGTACAGGCTGCGGTTCCAGACGGTCTTGTCGTGACCTCCACCCTGCTCGATCTGGTAGATGTGCTCGATGTCGTTCTGGTCCAGAAAGTTGTGATAGTTCTGGCTGTTGCTGATCAGACTGTCGTTGCTTCCACAAGCGATGAAAATGACCTTCACGTTCTGCTTGACCACCGCCGGATCCTTGATGGTCTGGCTCGGTTGCTGGGTATTGGGCGCGGCCGAGTACGGGCCGATGTAATGGAACTTGTCGGTATTGGGGAACCCGATGTTGAACGTCTGCCCCCCGCCCATGGATAGGCCGGAAATGGCCCGAGAATCGGCATCGGTCGCCGCGGAGTAGTTGCTTTCGATCCACGGGATCAGGTCGTCGAGCAAGACGTCGGTGAAAGCCCCGAAGCCGTCCGAGGCGCCGTCCACGTTGCCATCGGGCATGACCACAATCATGGGCTTGGCCAGCTCCTTCGAGTACAGATAGTCCATGATGTTCTCGGCGTCGCCTTCGGACCCGGAGGTCCAAACCGTCTCATTGCCGCCGATGCCATGGAGCAGGTAGAGAACCGGGTACTTCTGGCTGGTCGAATACTCAGGCGGAGTGTAGATGGTGACCTTCTGCTGCCCGTACTGCGTGGTCGGATAGGTGCGAGAGAGCTCCACCTTGCCATGGGGAATGCCGTTGTTCACGGCATCGAAACCCTGGGGCGGAACGGGGAGATTGGCCGGGTCGCTCGCGTACGCGAGGGTGGGTAGGACGATCAAGCCGGCCGCCAGGAGGGTGAAGAACACCGAACCATGATCTCCCAGCATGTTGCGCGTCCGCTGCCCCGGCGCAGCGCCGCGGTCCGATCCCTCGGAGCCCAGGGAACTCCCGGTGCTGTCGTTCGAACGAGCACTGTCGACCACTGCGGGCGCGGCAACCGATGCGCGAAGCCGATGGCTGGATGTCATGTGTACTCCTTGCTGTGAAGGCCCAAGAAGTTGAGCCGCGGGGGAGGTCCCAAACGCTACCTCAATCTACCACTCGGATTGTCACAAGACCTATTCCCATTTGCACAATCTGTTTGTGCTGTCGCCCCATCATTTTCGCAGGACAGTGCATTGCTCTCGCCCCAACACCCAGAGCCGCGGCGGCCTCGAGGCACGCACGGGGATCTCGGAGTTCCTCCCGGTGATGGGTGGGTCTCCATGCTTCGAATCCATTGAATCGAGGCTCCAAGAAACCCAGGATGGCGACCAGGGCCAGCGATCGCGCTTCGGCCCCGTGACCAGCCGCCGTGGCGTAGTGAGCAGAATGGTTCTTGTCGAGCGTGGCCCCAAACGGCACTCTCGTCGAAGTCAGGCGATGAGCCGCCCACCCGCAGGGCCACGCATGAATCAGACGAGCCATCGGATCCGAACGCTGCCGAGCTCCAAGCTGATCCTGATCGTGGCCTCGGTCTCGATCGTCGGCATGGCCGCGATGATCACGGTGGGGTATCTCTCCTCCAGGCCGCCGGAAGGACCCCCGATCGCCGTGTTCGATATCCGCTCGGGCGAGCCGTTCGAGCAGCATCTCGCTTCGAGCGGCGGCAACCTCCAGGTGTGGCTCGACGCCGAGTGCGACGACTGCTCGTACCCGATCGAGGGCAACATGCGCCTGGCGAGCGACGGCAGGACCATCGAGAGCGTGGAGATCAGCGCCGGCAGCTCCAAACACGGAGGGTGGGACGGAGGACACAAGAGCGTGAGTCAGCGCAACGTCTTCGAAGCAGAAACGCCGCCCGCGGGCGCGCCCTTGACGCTCTCGGGAGTCCTCACCGTCCACGGTGGGCGCGACTTCTTCTCACACAAGGTGAAAAAGGACGCGCCGCCGCCTCGCGTGCGCCTCTTGCGCCTGACGGTCACCCGGTGACGCCATACTGCTACCGCGCCGTCATCCCCTCGGAGGCAACCCACTCGGGCGTGCAGCCGTACTCGCAGAGGTAGGTCGGGTCGGCGGGGTCGAGCGTGAGGTCGGGGAAGAAGACACCATTGAGCAGCGCCAGGACCCAATCGGGATGGGCCTGTTGGTAGCCCTGCTGTTCGAGGAAGTCCTGCCAGATCTGGTATTCGTCTGCCGGCTCAGCGCCCACGAATCCAGCGAACCGGACGTGTTGTCTTCCGTCCGAGGGTTCGACCACGCACGGCACGACGTACAGGTCGGCGGCATACGAGCTGTTGTCGTCGGTCGTCTTGCTCTCGCGAGCGACCTCGGCGCGGGCGGTCATCTGACACGTACCGCTGCCCGTGAGCGGCACGGGTGCATCGAAACTCAGCTCGAAATCCACGAGCGTGCCCTCGAGAACCATGCCAGAGACCGTGTAGCATTGATCGAGTGTCCGATACTGCCAGGTCCGGGCGTCGAGCTGGACGAACAGATCTCGGACGATCCCTGGCGTGCCCTGGGTGGATACGCCCATGGCAAACGGGTACGCTTCGATACAGCGCGCCGTGGCCTCGTCCCGGGGATCCTCGGAGAAATCCCAGGTGATCTCGAGCGTGTGCCGACCGGAGACGGCGAAGGTCCCCGACTTGCTGCCCATGAGTGCAGGCCCAGTGCAAGCGTCGTCGTTCCAGTCCGCGTAGCTGACCTGGTCGGGGTCTTCGAAGGTGAGAAACTGGCGCTCGTAGACGCAGTTGCCGATGTATCCGGAGCCTTCCCAAGTGCCGATCAGTTCATCGACCCGGCTGGTTCCAGCAGCGCCGGCGCTTCCGGCCGCTGCCGCGCTGCTCGAAGTTCCTCCGGTCGCGGTGCCCGCTCCTCCCGCTACGCTGCCACCTGAACCGCCGCTCGCCGTGCCGCTCGTCCCGCCCGTTCCCGCTTGCGCCCGGGCTCCGCCCCGTGCTGTCGTCCCGCCGGCGGCAGGACTCGACGCACCGCCGCTCGAGAACGGAGTCCCTCCCGTTTCCGTGCCGCCCGTCGTTCCTCCGGTTGCCGTGCCGGCTCCTCCCGCTGCCGCCCCACCAGAACGACCCCCGCTCGTCGCGCCGACAGTACCGCCTGCTGCCGAACGTCCGGCGCCGCCGCTGCCCCCCTGCGCCGTGTCGAGCCCCGCGGCGCCGCTCGTGCCAACCACGCCGCCGGTCTGTTCGGCAGAACGCTCACCGGCATGACCCGTGCTGCCACCGCAGCCTTCGAGCGCCACCACCAGGGCGAGCCCCACCACTGCTGAGCGCGTTACCGCGGTGCTGCGCGTCTGCCGTCGCCGGTCCATCCGCGTAGTCTACCCGATCCTGGGCCGAGCCTCCCGAGCTTGACGTAGCTGCCCGCTCCGGCGCAAAGTTGCGCTGATTCGGAGGCGCTTTGCGGATCCTCGAGAAGGTTGGCTGGCTGCTGTCGGTGCTCGGGGTCGTCGGATGGTGCACACACACGGCCTCGGGGCTACCGTACGTTCACGACGGCTTCATATTTGCGGGGCGGCGCGACGAGGCCGTCTTCCCCTTTGCCTCCAGTCTGGTTCTGTTGCCGCAAGCGCAGCCCGCCGAGGCGAAGATACGCGCTGTTGCGCTCAGCACGTCCAACGCCTGGGTACAGACCGAAAGCCCGGTCGACTTGAGCCCCGGTGCCGAGTGGCATCCGCGCGGGAGCCCCGGGCGACGGATCATCGCGGCGGCAGCCGTGGGACGCGTGCCGAGCGCGTTTCCCGGCGCAGATCCTGCTGTCCCGAGTCGGGCCGCGGCGTCTTCTCGCGTGCTCGTGGTTGCATCGGGCTTGTTCCCGGTCAATCCCTTCGTGCATGCGGGCCGCTCCGAGGCGAACCCGACGACCCCGTCTGTGCACGGCGATCGCCCGCTCCTAGCCATAGCCAACCTCTACGCCCAGCAGAACCTCACCAACGCGATACTCGTGCTCAAGAACACACTCGACTGGATGACGTGCGATCCGGACTTGCTCGAGGCCACGAGCCGGTCGATACAGGAGTACGCACCCCGATGACATTGACCGAATGGAACGTAGCGACCTGCCGCCGTTACGCCGACGGGATGCGACGGCTGGTCAAGGTCGACCATGCGCCGTGGGCAGCGCGCATCGTGGAGCTTCTGGGCAAACCCCCGGCTTCGGCTGCGGTGGCGGAGATCGCCGCTGGCCCCGCCTTTCTCCTGATCGAGATCGGGCGCCGCCTGCCGGCCACGCTGCTGGCCCTCGACGCCGAGCCCACCATGCTCGACATCGCGACCGAGGAGGGGAGGCGGGCAGGCATCGAGCTACGAACCGTCGCCTCCCGGGCCGAGCGCCTGCAGCTGCCGGACGCGAGCGTCGACGTAGCGGTCTGCAAGCAGCTGCTCAACTGCGTCGCCGACGTGGGGGTGCGCAAGCAGATCGTCCAGGAGATGGTGCGCGTGCTCAGGCCGGGAGGTAGAGCCTTTGTCATCGATTTCGACGCCAGTGCCCCGCGGGCCGCAGCCTGGTTGATCCGCGCTTGGGTCCGCGCCGCCGCGGGCGCCGAGTTCGCCCGCGACTTCTGGGCTGCGCAGGGCCGGCGCTTCGATCCGGACAGTGTGGTCGGCTGGATGCGCGAGCTCGGCCTGGAGCACGTTCGCCGCGAACGGCGCGGGCTTTCGTTTCTCGTCGAGGGTACGCGGCTGTGCTCAACCTGAGACGAATCCGTACTCTGGCCGCCGCGCTCGGGATCGTCGGATGCGGAGCGGAACCCAGGGGCCACGGCGACGATATGGCCGTGGGGGGCTCGCAAACGGGCGGAGCCGGTGGGCAGCCGGCGGCCCAGGGCGGGTCGTACGGTGCGTCGGGGGGGACCTCGACCCTACCGACCGGCGGCCACTCCCCAGCCACGGGAGGCAGTTCCTCGGGCAGTGGGGCTACAGGCGTAGGCGGCACGAGCACGGGCGGCACCCAGAGCGTCACGGGCGGCACGACAGGGGGCACCGAGCCGACAGGAGGCGGCGGGGGCCGCTCGTCCGGCGCTACCGGCGGCATCTTCCAGACCGGCGGCGCTGCGCCCACGGGTGGAGCCAGCACGGGCGGCACGGCCGCTGGTGGCACGGCGCCCTCGGGCGGAACCAGCTCCGGCGGGACTGCAAGCGGCGCGACCGGCGGCACCAGCGCGACCGGCGGCACGAGCGCGACCGGCGGCACGGCGTCGAGCCACCTCAAGCCGCGTCTGGTCGTGCTGACCGACATCGGACCGGACAGCACGGAGCCCGACGACTCCGAAAGCCTGATTCGTCTATTCGTCCATGCCGACCTGTTCGAAATCGAGGCAGTGATCGCCGGGTCGGGCTACAACACCGGCAACTACCCTGCTTCTTGGGCCGACCGAATCAGCTCGACCATCGACGCGTACGAGAAGGATGCCCCCAACCTGCTCAAGCGCTCGAGCCAGACCGGCTTCCAGACGGACGAGAACCGGCAACAACTCGGCTACTGGCCGAGCCCCGACTATTTGCGATCTCGCAAGATGTTGGGCAGTCCCCGATGGGGGACCGGTGTCCTGGGCGAGAACAACGAATCGGACGGGAGCCAATTCATCGTCGAGCTGGGCGATGAGGCCGACGACCGTCCCATTTGGATCACGGTCTGGGGAGGGGCGAATACATTCGCCCAAGCGCTCTGGCGCGTGCAGCAGGATCGAACCGCGGACGGGTTCAAGGCATGGGTTGGCAAGTTCCGCATCTACACCATCACCGACCAGGACAAGGCCTACGACTCCAAGGACTACGCCAGCAGCTCTCATCGATGGATCCGCGAGCAGACGGGAACCGACCTTCTGTTCCTGTGGGACGAATGCGCTTGGCTCGATCACAACAGCTGGGGGGTGAACCACTGGACGGACCTGTATGCGCCGAACATCCAGGGGCATGGCAGCCTCGGTGCCATCTATTCGAAATACAAGTATGGAGTCGAAGGCGATACTCCCTCCTTCCTCCACGTTCTGCCCAACGGACTGAATGACCCGGATGCTCCCGGCCAGGGCAGCTGGGGAGGCTTCTTCGCCTACGGCCCAACCGTCGACGGTCAGACCTCTGCCTGGGTGAACGAGGAGGGTTCCGCCAATGCGACGTGCCACAAGTACACGAACGACACCTTCTTTCCCGCGGCCTTCAACGACTTTGCCGCCAGGATGGACTGGGCGAAGGATGGCGCTGGCAATCGCAATCCGGTGGTCGTGGTCAACGACGATGAAGGGCTCGGCGTCATCACGATGAAACCGCCGCCCGGGGATTCGGTCAGCCTCGACGCTTCGAAAACGACGGACCCCGAAGGGGACCCGCTGACGTTCACGTGGTGGGTGTACACCGAAGCAGGCACCTACACCCGGAACCTCACTATTGCCGACAGCAGCTCCAGCCAAGCCACGATAGCCGTGCCGGCCGATTCAGCGGGCAAGAGCTTCCATGTCATCTGTGAAGTCACCGATGACGGCACGCCGAAGCTCACCAGCTATCGCAGGATCGTCTTCGAGCCCACGGACCGATAGGGCCGCACCTATCGTCCGAACGCGTCTTCCGTTCGCGTGGATCGCCCGCGTGCTCGACTGACGCTCCTGCGGCCGGGAAGCTCTCGTGCGAAGAGCACACCCAGGACTACCGTCCCGAGCCGGGGCGAAATCTGGAATTCGCTCGGTGGCACGTTCGAGGACCGAGCCATCCGTTTGACGTGCTGTGACGAGGAGTAACGCGATCGGAAAAGAAACGCCAGAAGAAAGCATCAGCAGACGACGCGGTTCGGAGCGGGCCAGCACCCTGATCGGATTGTCGCGGTTGCGCATCACGACTTCGCGGCAGAAGGCATCGTGTGCCGTGAATAATACGCAGGCGCGTTTCGTGCATACGTAGACGCCGCCACGACGGGACTGCGCTAGCAACCCAGCGCTGGCCAGGCAGCAGAGCGAGCCGGGCGGATACGGCCCGGCACACCAGCCGACTTTCGTCCTTATCCTACCGAGATGGAAGCGCTTTCACCCGGCGTTATGGCCCACACGTCGCGGATCGACCGATTGCGACGCGTCGGCTCGCCACCGGCCGGGGTTCTGGGCACGGCTCCGCTCTGCAGTCGACCCACGGGTGACGGACCAACGGGGCGGATCGCGGGGCAGCCACAGGGCGGGACAGCGGGGCTGAGCAGGTACGTTCAGCGCGCACGTGCTCCGCCCTGCATGGCGTTGAACGCGGGACTGCGGGCGCGCTCCGGACAGGGGACTGAGCGCGCAGCGGTGCTTTCGACACATGCGGCTGGCTCGGGTCGCATGGGACCCGTGCCTGGCATACCCGAGTAGATACCGGGGGAGTTGTCTGTCTCCGCTCGGCCGCAGTGGACTACGAGTGCCCGGAACTCGGCGGATGGCGTTCGTTCCTGTTCGAGGCACTCGAGCTCAAGGTGAACCTTATCGGATGGACGGAGTGATCGATGTCGACATTCACTCGGAGCGCCGGCCCGAATCGTAGAACGGCCCTCGCCGGCACGAGCCCCACACGCGGTGAGGGCTCGTGCCAGCGAGGACCTTCGGTCAAGCATGACCGGCGTTCTCTGTCATTGTCCGGCAGCGTTCCGCGTCACGGAACGCTGCCATGGGTATCGTCGGGCGGGGCAGGCAGGCTGGCGCGCGCTCGGCATGGGGGTACACGAACGTGCCGTTCGAACAATGCGAGTCCGTGAAACGGGCCCACGAGACGGCGATGCGTCTCGCGAAATCGCGAATACCCATCTACATTGCCGGCGAATCCGGAGCCGGTCGAAGGACGCTGGCCCGCAGCGTGGCCAGGGCCGTTCCGGGGGCTTCCGAGTTCGTGGAGCTCAGCGCGAACCACTTCGACCCGGTTCTGCTCTCGCCGCCCCATCGTCGCACGCGCGTCGTGATCGCCGAGTTTCCGGAGCTGCTCGATGCCAAGCGTCAGGTTGCGCTCGCCATCGCCGCCGATGCCCGCGCCGTACGACTGGTCGCGTGGGGAGCAGAGGCTGCAGCGGACAAGCTCGACCCCGAGCTACGGTATCTGCTCGAGCCTGGCTGGGTGCTGCTGCCGCCGCTTCGGGACCGGGGGAGTGATGTTCTCAAGTGGGCCGTGTTCTTTCTGCATCGACTGCGCGCAGACGCCGCGCCGCGGCTGTCAGCCGGAGCAGAGCAGGCTCTGCTCCACAATCGCTGGCCGGGCAACCTGCGGCAGCTCGATGCGGCGCTTCGTCGGGCCGTGCTGCGCAGGGAGCCGGGGGATCGAAGCCCGATCACGGCCGAGGAGCTCGTCCAGCCGGCGCAGGAGGAGGTGCTGCCGCTGGCGCAGGCGGTGGAGCGGTTCCGCCAGTCGTACGTGCTCGACATGCTGGCCCGCTTCGACGGGGATCGAGTCAGGACAGCGCAGGCCCTCGGTGTCGATCCCGGGAGCCTGTCGGGGCTCGACGACCCGCGCAAACCGAATGCAACCTGAGGCGAGTGCTATGACATGGGAAGGCCGCCCGGCGGGCGGCTCGACATCGACGCAGCACCCAGGTCGCGAGTCGGTTGGGACGACGGATCGACGCGAGGGACGGGGGGGCGGAACTTGTAGCCGTAGACGACGACGCCATCGGGACCGTCCTCCCGGACCCGCCGCGTCACCATCTCGACGGCCATGCCGACCTCGACCTGGTCGGGGTC
>JAFGIS010000281.1 GCA_016929495.1 Polyangiaceae bacterium
AGAACTGGCTCGACTGCCCGAGAGCTGACGGATTCGGAAAGGCGTACCTCTTCCTCGTCCTTGCCGCAGACCGCCAGGGCGTCAGCTACTGTCACCACGATCGCATCTGCTCGACCCTCGAAATGACGCTCGACGAGTACCTGCTCGCCCGTGACAGCCTTATCGCCAACGACCTCATTGAGCAGGGTCGAGACGGGCAACACGCGGTCGGACGCGGCCTGATCGACCCCGGCGGCACCGTCCGGCCGCTAGACCGTATGGGGCCGTGGCGCAGGGATTGGGCGGTCGCGGCGCGTGGGACCCGCGCATTCCTTTTGCTCGAGACGGTGGCGAGAGCGGCTTGCGTGGGACGCTGGACCGTGGTTGCCTGCGACTCTCCACCCGTCGGCTTCGCGTCGGGTCGCGTTCTCCTGTGACTTCTCTCAGACGGCAAGGCACATACATGGTTGGTTGGTTCAGAACGGCACCGTGGGCAACCGTATTGGGCGCGGCGATAGCCTCAGCATCCTTCTGCGCAGCATGCAGCTCGAAAAAGGGCGGCAGCGAGCTCGGTCATCGCGAGTTCGCCGGCAACGGGGGAATGCCCGGTGAGGAGTCGAAGTCGTCCGCAGGGGGCGCTTCGGAGCAGCCCGGTGCGGCCGACCGGCACAGAGCCGGCGCAACGGGTAGCAGCGGCGCTCCCAACGCTCCACCGGCCGCGGCCGGAGCCGCAGGCGGCGCTGATGCCTCGACAGACACGATGGCCCAAGCCGGAGCCGCAGCCGATGCCGGCGCTTCCACAGGCGTCCGCGTCGTGGCACTTCGAGCCGCCTTCCACACCTGCGCGCTGTTCGACTCTGGGAGCGTGAAATGTTGGGGACGCAACCCGTCCGGGGAGCTCGGCCTGGGCGATACCGATGACCGGGGCGATGAGCCCGACGAGATGGGTGAGGCTCTGCCTCCAGTCGACCTCGGCACGGGTCGGACGGCAGTGGCCATCGCCGTGGGTGAGATTCACAGTTGCGCCATCCTCGACAACCACGAGGCCAAGTGTTGGGGTGGCAATTGGGCCGGCGAGCTGGGCATCGGCGAAAGGGGCGACCGGGGTGACGAACCAGACGAGATGGCAGATGCCCTGCCCACGGCGGACTTGGGCCCTGGGCGCACCGTATTGGCCATCGCCAGCGGTGGGCGTCACACGTGTGCGATTCTCGATGACGAGAGCGTGAAGTGCTGGGGTTACAATCACACTGGGCAGCTCGGCCTTGGGGACGTGTTGTCGCGTGGGGACGGGGTGAGGACAGAGGGAAGCGACGTCGTCGAGAGCGACATGGGCGACGCCCTGCCCACGGTCGACCTCGGTACGGGGCGAACGGTGCTAGACATCTCCGTCGGCGCGGACCATACATGTGCGATTCTCGACGATCAGAGCGTGAAGTGTTGGGGCGGCAACGACGTCGGCCAACTCGGCGTTGGAACCACCAACTATTTCGGCGACGAGGGCCGCTGGCAAGACGAGATGGACGAGATGGGAGACTACCTGCCCACGGTGGACCTCGGGCCTAGCCGCGCTCCGCTGGCTCTGTCCACTGGGACGAAGCATTCGTGTGCGCTCTTCGACGACAACACGGTCAAGTGTTGGGGTGGCAACAGCTCTGGCCAACTCGGCCTCGGCGACAGCGACAACCGCGGATTCGACCCCGATGAGATGGGCGATGCCTTGCCCGCGGTCGATCTCGGGACCGGTCGCACTGCGCTGGCCGTGTCGGCAGGAGGCTCGCATACCTGCGCCCTGCTCGATGACCATAGCGTGAAGTGCTGGGGCGGGAACGAATACGGCCAGCTTGGTCTCGGCGACACCGATAGCCGTGGAGATGACCCAGGAGAAATGGGTGACCACCTGCCTGCCGTGCAACTTGGCAGCGGGCGCACAGTCCAAGCCATCACGGCCGGCTGGCGTCACACTTGTGCATTGCTCGATGACAACAGCATCAAGTGCTGGGGCGAGGGTGCTTCTGGAAACCTCGGTCTCGGCGACACGGAAAACCGCGGAGATTCGAGCTCCCAAATGGGCGACGCGTTGCCCGCTGTTCGTCTGTTCGCTCGGTAGGCACCGAGGTAAGGCACAGAGACGGGGCAACCCATAGTAGCTGAGAAATCGTCGAAAGACGATGGAGCCAAGGGGTTGCGTCATCCAGCGAGGACTGAAGGTGCGAGACGTGCGTGGCGACGTGCCGGCACCCGCCGAGGGTCCCCCTGAGCTGGACACCGTTTTCGGCCCACGGCATGCTCCCGCCATGCGCCATCGCGATGCATGGGCCGAACGGCGCCGCTCGCCCAGCGTCCCCGCGGACCCGAGCGCGCCGGGGGGCGACAGCTCCGGCTCCGGAGCCTCCCAGGGCGCAAGACGGTATTGGACCGCGACTATTGCGCGGCGCTCAAGGAGCCGAAGTAGGCGCTCGGCGCGTCGGTGCCTTCGCCTTCTCGTCGAGATACGCCGCCACCCACGCGAGCGGCGCGTTCCAGTTGATGGCCACTTCGTTGGTCGAGTAACTCTGGATATTGTCGAAGTAGCACTGCTGCGGGGCGCATCCGCCGAGCCCGGCATTTTTTGCCGCCTGGTCTTCGAGCGAGGAGTTGGGACCGCCGGCGACGATGCCGGGCGGGGGAGGCGGGTACTCGGCGCTCAGCTGACGGGCGAAGAAGCGATGGTGCGGGTTCATCAGTGGGTTCGTTCCGTAGCCGGAGACGTACGACTTGGACAATGGGTTGCGTCCAAGGAGGTAGTCCATCACATCCATGACGCCGACGAGGTAGGCGGGCTTCTTCGAGAGGTCATACGCCAGGCCGAGGATGATGCCGTTGTTCAGAACGAGGGAATTGCTGCCCCAGGGGTAGCGCCCGGCGATGGAATCTAGAGGCACCAGGTAGCCGTGCTTGCGGCTGTCCGCGACGTACCTGTCGGCAGCTGCGACGATCGCCCGTCGAGCCTGCGCGAGGTCGCCGGAAGCCAGCTTGCTCGGCACGACTGCCAGAGAGAGCGTTCCGAGCGCCGCGATGTTGTTCCAGGACATCGAGCAGTTGCCGCCTCCTGCATTGTGCGGCACCTTGAGGAAGTAGGGCGAGCGGCGCGCGGCCTCGAGATATTGCGGCTGACCGGTGGTGATGAATAGCTCGATCTGGGCCCAGTACAGCTCGTCCGCCACATCGCCGTCGGCATAGGATCCGCCGCCCTTCATGTCGTCGCCGCGGGTGAACATCTGGGGATGCGCGAGCGCAGCCCTGTACGCGCGTTCGGCAGACGTCAGACACTTGTGGGCGAAGGCTGGATCCACCGTGCGCCACACGCGAGCGCACTGGGCGCCGACAGCTGCCAGATTCAGGGTCGCGGCCGTGCTCGGCGGCCTGAGCGCGCGCTCCATGCTGTCCTCGTGCGGCGCCACGGGTATGGCCGTCCAGTCGCTGTCGTGCACCTTGTGATGCGCCATGCCCGCGAGCTTCTGCCCTTCGGGCACCTGCATCTTCATCATCCATTCGACCTCCCAGCGCACCTCGTCGAGCAGGTCGCTCGTGCCGTTGCCGCTTTCGGGGATGTCGAGCGTGCCGTCGCCCACGTCAGCGGGCAGACGAGCGAGCAGGAGCTTGCGCTCGTAGAGATTGAGCAAGGTCCAGACCGTGAACCCGGCATTGACCACGTATTTGCCGTGATCGCCCGCGTCGTACCAGCCGCCGCTCACGTCGAGCGAGTAGTTGCAGCCGGTGCCCTCGGCGCAGCGCACGCTCTTGTCGCCGAGGTGTCCCGCCGGGCGCGCCCACTGCTCTTGCCCCGCGTACGGCATCTGTATTGCGACGCCGCTTCTCTGATGATAGAAGAACCGGACGGCGTCCTTCTTGAGCTCGGAATAGATCGAGTCGCCGATTGCGAACGGCGGGCTCGCCGCGTCACCGACGTTGAGCGCATAGCCGGTGCCCGGCTGCCGGTAGCTCGAGAAGTCGATGATGTGTACGAATTCCCCCGCGTCGCGGTCTTCACCGAACACGCGCGTCTTGCCCGAGGCGACTGCGGTGCCGCTCCCGTCCATGAGCTTCCAGGCGAGCGGTGCGGGTTTGGCGTCCTTGAGCGTGGCGCGCTTGGCGAACGGAGGAAGGTACCCGACCTGGTTGACGCGGATGCGCGGCAGCGGTGGACCGGCCTGAGCGTCCGGCGCGATGTAGTCCGGGTCCTCGATGGAGACATCGTCGACGCAAAGCGTGAACGGCGTCGTCGTGGCCAGCGCTCCCCCGAAGTGAAGGACGAGCTCGGCGTCGCTCGTGACCCGCTCCGTGTACTTGAACGGGGCAGAGTAGATCTCGGGTTTGGAGCTCACTGATACGACGGATGACCAGACCTCCTGCAGCATGGGGCTGACGAAAGCCACGTTGGGGCGGATCCGCGTGGGCGCCGTCGAGTGCGCCTTGAACCGGATCGTGTAGGCGCGGTGGCGTTTGATGGTCACCGGGCGTTGCCGCAACAGGACGTCATAGGTGTTCTTGCCGGCCGCCGTGATGAACAAGCAGAGCTCTTCGTTCTGGATCTCCGCCTTTCCGGCCGCGGGAGAGTCGAAGTTGGTGGTCCACGGCAGCATCGTGCCCTCGGCGAACTGCCCGTTCTTCAGGATGTTCTCGCCGTGCTTGCCTGGATCCCCGACGGACATCTGGGCGGTCGAGGTGACGGGTTGAGCGGTGGGAGCGTTCGCGTCACGAGCGCCGCCTCCGCATGCGACCATGACCAAGACCGCAGTAGCCGTCACGCCACGGGGAGTTCGAGTCCTGTCAACTCTCATGGCGCCGAGTGTAGTCGGTCCACCCTGGTGCCGCACGCGGCGTGCGCGAGCCTTCGCCGCTCGCCTTGCGGCGCGCGTGTGCGAGGTCGGTATCAGCGCTGGTCAAGCTCGGCGCAGAGCCGCGTGTTCCCGGTGGGGTCATCGGGCAGGTGTGGCGTGACGGGCGAAGACAGGCTCGGCGTGCTCGTCTGCTCGAGTCGCGCGTCGTCGAAGTGGAGCCCCTCGACGACCGAAGGCCGCGCGCGGCCGGCCAACTCCCTGGCTCCACCGGGACCTCGGACGTCATCGACGCGTCGCTCGTGCTGTGCGCCAGGGCCCGGGGACACGGAGTCGTCACGTCGGATCCAGCCGACATCCGTCGCCTCGCACCGACGCTTCGGATCGTGCCGGTGTGACGGTTCGGGGGGCACTCGGGGTGCTGCAGCGGCGGCCGTTCGGTGAACCGGCCGCTCGGATGTCTTGGGGTTCGACGACGAGCGTCGACGCGGGACCCCCCAGTGAGCCCCTTGCTGCCCGCAGTCTCTGCCACGAAGCCATCGCCCTCGCCGCACCGGTAGGCTTGGGCCGCCGTATCTGCTATCCGAGCGCTCGCCGGCCGATCAGGGCGCAGGCACCCACGCCAGTTCGGCAGGGCTCGAGCGCGAGCAGTCCCCCGGGACCGGTCGCGGGCCAGCAAATCGACATTCAGGAGAACACAACGATGGCGATCATCGATTTCGGCGGTGTGAAGGAAGACGTGGTGACCCGGGACGAGTTTCCGCTCAGCCGAGCGCTTTCGGTGCTCAAGGGCGAGACCATCGCCGTGATCGGCTACGGAGTGCAGGGTCCGGCCCAGGCTCTGAACATGCGGGACAACGGCTTCAACGTCATCATCGGACAGTCGCCGAAGTTCCCGAGGGACTGGGAGCGCGCGGTCGCGGACGGCTGGGAGCCAGGGAAGACCCTGTTCGACATTCCGGAGGCCGCCGAGCGGGGCACGGTGATCCAGATGCTCGTGTCCGACGCAGCGCAGAAGGCCATCTGGCCCGTGATCAAGCAAGCGCTCAAGCCGGGCAACGCGCTCTACTTCTCTCACGGATTCTCGATCGTCTACAAGGACCAGACGGGCGTCATCCCGCCCAGGGACGTGGACGTGATCATGGTGGCTCCCAAGGGCTCGGGCCTGAACGTGCGGCGCAACTTCCTGAGCGGCGCGGGCATCAACTCGAGCTTCGCGGTCGAGCAGGACTCGACCGGGCGCGCACGCGAGCGCTGCGTGGCCCTGGGCATCGCCGTGGGCTCTGGCTACCTGTTCCCGACGACCTTTCAGAGCGAAGTGTACAGCGATCTCACGGGTGAGCGCGGTGTGCTCATGGGCGCGCTGGCCGGCATCATGGAGGCGCAGTACAGCGTGCTTCGCGCTCACGGCCACAGTCCGAGCGAGGCGTTCAACGAAACGGTCGAGGAACTGACCGAAAGCCTCATCCGCCTCGTGGGCGAAAAAGGCATGGACTGGATGTACTCGAACTGCTCGGCCACGGCTCAGCGCGGCGCCCTGGACTGGAAGCCCCGTTTTCGCGATGCCGTACTGCCCGTGTTCAAGGAGCTCTATGAACGGGTCGCGAGCGGCAAGGAGACCGAACGCGTCCTGAGTGCCTGCGGCGCGCCCGACTACCAGGCAGCGCTCACCAAGGAGCTGAGCGAGCTCGGCAATTCCGAGATGTGGCAGGCCGGCAAAGCCACCCGTGCCCTGCGCCCCAAGGAGGCCGCACGGGCGATTGGCGCCGACACCAAGGGCGTCACCGGGCGCGAGTCGAACTAGTCCCTCGATTCAGTCGAATCGAGGGGCAAGAGAAGCACGGCACCCGAGCAGATCTGCCGAAAGCGAAGGGTCTTTCGACGCCCTCGCCTGGCCGGGGGTGTCGAGAGACGCGAGGTGCCAGCGCCGGGCAGTTGGCCGGGTCGACCGTCTTTGTTCGACCCGGCGCAGCCCCCTGCGCGTATGACCGTGAGTGCGCCCCTGGTTCGAGAGCCATCGCTTCACTCGAGCTGTGCTCGTGCAACCTGGGTGTTTCGAGCGTGGTCGAGAGACCTCAGCGGCGAGCTGCCCGGCGCCCTTGCCGAGCTTGGCCCGCCCGTGGTCGAGGGCCCGAAAAACCCGCATACTCTGGGCCAATTCCGACGCATGTCCCGCGGTCTGCTGGCGCGGTCGCGCGTGCCTATTGCCCAGCCGTGCAGGGTCTGCAAGAGTTCACGCCGACCGAGCGGCAGAGCGCACCCGCGTACTCCGGCTGGCGCAAGGCCGGCTAGTCCAGGGCGCTTGGTCGACGCGCTTATGGAGCACAGTCAGTCAACCCCTAGAACATAGCGAGCCAAAGATGAAACGGACCGCAACTTTTTGTGCGCTGGTAACAGCTGCGCTCCTGGTGGGCGCCTGCAGCACGGAACCGCCCGAGAGCGATACGAGCATCCTCAGCCATTGCAACGACAACAAGGTATCGACGGGTGGCTACTGGTGGACGTACAGGGACCAGGCGCAGGGCACTGGCGCGGACATCACGCCGCTCACGACTCTTACTTTTTCGTTCCCCATGGAGGACTGCGACCTCAAGGGCAAATGCGCCCATGTGAAGGGCCACGTGCCAGGACCGTTCCCGGAGACCAGCACGGTGACAGATCTTTGCGGCGAGCGGCTCTATCCGGCAGCGGGGCTTGGCTTCGGGTTCAGGGCGAACAATCCCCCCTACACCCTTCCCGCCGACGCGATCGGCATATCGTTCTTCGCCAAGGCCACGCCGAACGCTCCCGACACGACCTACCCGGTTCGGGTGGCCATGCCTCAGACCACCACCGACTACCCTCAGCAGGAGTTCAGCGACCAGTTCGCGAAGACCTGCCAGTGCACCGCCGAGGCCCAGGCGGTTGGCAAGAAGAAGAGCTGCTTTGCAAACTACATGAACGAAAACGCCATCAAACTCGGGCCCAGCTGGCAGCTCTGCGCGATCTACTTCACCGACCTGGCGGTGCCGAGTTGGGCCGAGCCGACGATAGCGTTCGATCGGACCCAGATCATCAAGTTCCAGCTCGACATGTATCAGCCCGGCTCAACGGACCAAGACATCCCGTTCGAGGTCTGGGTGGACGAAGTCCGTTGGATCGACCCCGCGGACACGACCGCCCAGCCCGGTGTACCCCCGACCAGCGGCTGCCTGGATGTTGCCGCCAATGGCATCGTCCCCAAGTAGGGGCAGAACGCAGTCCGCTGCATGAGCAACGGCGCGCGTCCGTGGTGGATGCGCGCCGTTGGCGCGCGTCCGTGGTCGATGCGCGCCGTTGGCGCACGGGGGTCGTTGCTAGCAGCTACGGCTCGTGTCCGACGCACATGCACCCTGCCTGCCGCACGCGCTGCGCCGCGGCATGGACGCGGCTGCTGGCCTGCTGGCAGCGCGGGTGATCGGCTCCGGCGAGCACACACAGTCGCTCAGCCGAGCGGCGCATGGAGGCCAGGGCGCGGCAGGCAATGTCGCAGGGGCTGCCCACGAGATACGGGCTTTCGGGGCCTGCTTCAGGCTCGGCCGTGGGCGCCGGGGTTGCGGCGGGCGCACGGCTTGCCTTGTGCCCCGAACGCGGGCGCGCTTGCGGTTCGGGGGAAGGCTTGGTCGGCGCGCTCGGGGGCGGCGTTGCGAAGCGGCCGCTCGTGCTTTCTGGCGCGGAGTGCTCGGAGAGCGCGATTCTTTGCTTGCGTGCCAGCTGCGCGTCCAGGTTCTGCTCGCTGACCAGCAAATCGTGCTCGAGCGCGTCCATCTCGGTCAGGGAACCAGCACCAGGGCTGCCGGCGTACGGAAGGGTCGCCTCGTCGGGCGCTCCCGGTCGTGCCGCTGCCGGCTCTGGAGCGGCCTCGGCTGCCGGGCTCTCTGGCGGGGCTTCACTCGACAGAGCTGCGCCGCATGCGCACAGCACCCAGCTCGCGAACAGGGCGCTGCCGGTGCGTTGGACGAAAGCTCGAGCGCGGGGGGGCATGCCCTGTGAGGGTACAGCGTTTGTTGGGCAGCCCGTGAGTCTTTGAGCAGGCCCCGGCTCAGTTCTTCGGCCAAGCAGGCCGGCCACGGCGAGGGACTCGCCGTGGCCGCATCGCTTGGAACGTCCCCGTCTCACGTTTGCCCGCCTCCGCTAGGCCCTCGGCCTTGAGCGGGCCCGCCGCTGACGCCACAGCAGCACGCTGGCACACAGGGCGAGCCAGCCGAATAGCGCGCCGGTCTGCGAGGAGGAGCCAGCCGCTCGGCAGCCGCAGCCGCGCTTCGGCTCGACCTGCTCCATGTCGGCGGCGTTGTTGGTGGGAGCGCTCATTGGCGTGGCCTCGGAGGGTGGCGCAGACGAGGGGGCCTCGGCGGGCGCTTCGGTCGAGGGCGACTCGACATCGACAGCGGCCGACTCGTCCTTCCGGAACCCGCCAGCGTTCATGGGGTCGTCGTCGTACGAATACCCGTAGCCCTCGGAAGGCTCCGCTTCTGCGGCCTCCTTGCGGTCCTCGTCCCGAGCGCTGCGCGCCGGGGCAGGGGGAGGCGGGGGCGGGGCGCTCTTCGGCTTCGCGGGGCTGTACGTGGGGCCTGCTCCCGATGAAGCTGGGCGTCGCTTGGCACCTGCCCGTGGAGCCGGGGTCACCGGGGCCGCGGGCTGCGCGGCACCCGAAGGCACGGTGACGGTAGCGGAGTCCGCCACGGTGACGGATGGGCGCTTGGACGCACGACGGCCACCGGCCATGTCCACGTCTACGCCTTCGGGCTCATCGAGCGGCTGGGCGATGCTCTGAGGCCGACCGTCGCCCACGCGCCGCGTCCGATCTACGGCGACCAGGCTCGTGAAACGCGTGACCAGATGATGCCGCAGGCCAAGCTCGGTGATCTGCCGCGCCACGTTCGGATCCGTTCCCTGCCAAAGATCCTGCTCCAAATCGCCGATCTTAGAGCGCGCCCAGAGGGTGCCCATGACGCCCTCTCCGGCGAGCGATGCGGGCACGCGACGCACCTGTACGCTGAGCCGAGCCTGCTGTCCGCCGATACGACCGCTGACGGTCACATGCGGATTGCCCGAGGTTCCCGAGGTGCGGCCGTGCAGAATCACGGCATGGCTCGCGAACAAATCCGGCATCTCGCGCGGCATCAGCTCGGTCGCGGAGAAGTTGCCCCAATCGATCTGCAGATCCTCGAGCACCGGCTGATCGACGTAGTGGTAGAACTGATTGACGGCGCGCGCCGGGTCCTCCCGGGTCGTCGCGTACACGCCCAGCCCCTTGCCCGCGCTGGAAATCCCGTCGATGAGGTAGCGGTTGACGCTCGAGCCGACCCCGAAACCGAACACCCTGGCCTTGGCCCCCGACTTCTCCTGCGCTTCGACGAAGTCCTTGGAGGCCGAAATGATCTCATCCTCGTTGCCCACGTAGCCGTCAGTCATGAAAAACACGTACCGGTGCCGGCCGCGCCCGACGGCGGGTCTCAGCGCAGCGCGGACCGCATCGGCCATCATCGTGCCGCCACCGGCGGAAAGGCCGTCGATGACCTGTAGCGCTTCACGCACGTTGGCATCATTGGCGGGTCGCGGCCGGTCGAAGGCAGCCTGCGTGGCCCCGGCGAACGTGTAGATGTTGAAGGTATCGACGGGACGCAGGCCACCAATGGCCTCGCGCATCGCCTCGCGGCACATGCCGAGCGGCACACCCGACATCGAGCCGGACACGTCGACGACGAAGATCATCTCCCTTCTGCCGACCGCGCGCTCGATGTCCACCCGAGGCGGCTCGAGGACCAGCGAGAAGAAGCCGTTGCCGGGCTTGGAATCATCGAGATAGAGCGTGGCGCTCGGCTGGCGTTGGGCCGCGGCGTAGCGCAGCACGAAGTCCCGATTCGGCAGGGAATCCTTCGGGGCGACCCGAATGCGCAACAGGCCTGGCTCCACCTCGCTCGCGAGGACGTCGTGGGTCGGCACTTCGAAGCGGCTCGTCGCGAGCGACGTGTCCGCGAGGACCTCGAGCGAGATGTCGTGGCCGCTGCGCTCGCCACGTCCGACAAAGGGCGGCGAAATGCGCGACGCGTCCGGCACCGCCGTCGTGTCCTGGTGAGTCCCGGTGCCGCTCGGGGGTGCCACGAGCTTCTGCCCCGGCATGAAACGCGGGCCGACGACCATCGGAAACACGAACTCGTACCGGCCGGCATCGTACGTGAGGTCCTGAACGTAGCGGACCACGACGTCGATGTCTTCACCTGGAGCGATGTTCGCGACGCTCTGAGTGAAGATATTCGGGCGTTCCTGTTCGAGCAGCGCGGCTGTGTGCCCCTCGCTCTTGGCCCGCTCGTACGTGTGTCGCGCTTGTTGCCGCTCCTGAACGACGCTCTCGATCACGCGATCGCCGATGACCATGCGCATCTTATGGACGGCGCTGTTCTCCGGAAGAGGGAAGACGTAGATTGCCTCGATGGGCTGCTCATGCGGATTGCTGTAGGTCTGTCGGACCTCCACCTCGGCCACGAAGCCGGTCAGCCTCGCTCGCACGTCGGTATGCTTGAGCGGCAGCTTGGAGTCGTCCTCGCCGGTGAGTCGCAAGTACGGGATCTCGCCCGGGTCGGTCGCGATCGTGAGCTTGTTGCCCGAGTCCGTGGCGCCAGAGCTCGCGTCGAGGACCAGAACTTGCCCGCCTTGCGTGCCAGCCGAAGGAGAGCTCGTCTCTGGCCCTTGGGCGGTCGGCACTGACCCGCACCCGAGCAGCATGCAGCACGAAAGCACCAACAGGCGTATTCGACCGATCATGTCCGTCCATACCTCCGCTAGCGAGAGCGTCGCACCGCTGGACAAACGAAGCCGAGGTGCGGCGCCTTACACGGGACCGTGGGCCAAACGTTCGGCAAGAACAGGAAGGCTGGAAAGCCCAGGCTGCGCGGCCCAGCCCGTCTCGCCCTTCTGTTCTGCTCACCGCGGGACGATGCACTCGTCCTTGCGTTGGACGCACGCTCCCACTTTCCGGCAATTCTCCGAGTTCTTGCAGTCCTGCTGCGAGCCCACGACACAGCCCGCTTCGATGTAGCCCGAGCCGACGGTCTTCAGCCGTGAATACGTGCACTTGCCGCTCGTGCGACAGAGCTTGGTCCGCTTGCAGTCCTCGTCGCCGAGCAGCATGCATCGGTTGTCCGAGAACGTGCAGTGGCCTTGCTCGACGCACATGGCGGACAGGGCGCAGTCCGCCGAAGAGCGGACCGAGCAGCGATCCCCGCCGGGGGTGCAGTTGCCGTACTGCTTGCAGGTTCGGCTCTTGAGGCAGTCATTGCCGCGCGGGACGCACAGACCGCGCTCGGCCGTGCACCGCCCTTCGAGCGCGCAGCCCACCGAGAGGGCGCAGTCCGCATTGGACACGGCCGCGCACTCCCCCTTCGAGGCCGAGCACAGGCCTTGGGTCTTGCACTCGTTGCGAGCCTTGCACGTGCTGTTGGTGGCCGCGCAGCCGGCGTCCACCAGCCGGCACTGTCCGGCGCTCTTGCACGCGCTCGAACGCATGCAGTCGCCCTCGTCCGTAGCGATGCACTTGCCGTCCTTGAGCGTGCACTCCCCCTTGGCTTCGCAGGCCTGCTTGCACTCAGCCGCGTTGTGCTCCTCGCAGGCTGCTCCCGCTATGGCCAGGCACGCGGCCAGGCCCAGACCTCAGCGACAGTGGTCGGAAAACGGCAAATGGCGGCGTGGCTGAGAATGGGACTGGGACGGGACGGCGATGGGACCGGACAGGGCT
>JAFGIS010000282.1 GCA_016929495.1 Polyangiaceae bacterium
CCGCCCCTGGGCGGCTCGGGCACGAGCGGTCCACCTCCATCGGGCGGCTCGGGCACCGGCGGGCTCCCGCCCCTGGGCGGCTCGGGCGGCGCTGCCGGCGCGGCTGGGCTCAGCGGCGCTGCGGGACAGGCGGGCGCCGGCGGCGCCGGTGGTAGCACGGGCGGTTGCACCGGTGTCGAGATCTGCAACGGAACTGACAACGACTGCGATGGTGTGCCGAGCGCCGTGGTGAGCGTGAGCGCGGTGACTGCTTTCAGCGCGACGCTCGACTGGACCACGGACTCGGCAACGGACTCCACGCTCAGGCTGGCGGACGCGCTGCCCGTGTATCCGGTGTTCCCCGACCCGCCCGCCACGCTCCAACAGGGGCTGGCGTACGCGCCAGGCGTGTACCACGGGCACCTCAGCTGGCTCGACGCAGCCGAGGTATCAGATCCCGATGATGGGTTCGTGGTGCGCGACGTACGCGGTGCCGCGGACGCCCGGTTCAACGTCGTCGTCCTGTATCCTGACGAGGGGGCGACCGGCGCCATCGGGGAGCTCGATCAGCTCATTGTCGACGAGGCAGCAAGCCGGGGGCTCAGGGTCGCGCTGCGGCTCGAGTACTATCCCACGGGGACAGATCCGTTCGACTGGCGAGAGAGCGACTGCGACGACATCGTGGACCACTACGCCGGGTACCTGGCGTACTTCGAGGACCACCCGAGCGAGCTCGAATACGTCGTGTTGAACCTTCCGCTCGACGCGCACGACATAAGGCGCGCCTCCCACCAGGAGCAGCGAGCGTACGTGGCCTACTGCTACGACAAGATCAAAGACACGATGGGCGGAAGCGGGCCGGTGTATGCCGCCATCTACTACGGTTACAGGAACGACCTGCCGCAAGCCCCCCTGGCGGACCTGGTCGACGGTCTCGCGCTGACCGTGTACCCGCAACACCATCCTGATGCGCCCTTCCCCTGCGCTGGGATCCCCGCAGCGAGCGACCCTGACTCCCTGCTCACCTGCAAAGACCAATTCGACTACTATGTGGACCGAGCTTGGCACGACAACCAGCTCGAGCTGAACCCGAAGCCCCTGGTGTTGGATCCCGCCGGGTTTGCGCCGCACGGGTCGTACGCGAACCCAAGCCAGATGAACGGCGTGGTGGCGGACAGCGCGGCGAAGGTGAGGGCCATTGCCGCGGTCGTGCGCCAGGTCGCCTTCGACGACAAGGCGGAGGGCTTCAGCTACTTCATGCTGTTGCACAAGGCAGAGGCTGCGTGGGGTCTCGTCGATCGGAGGGAAGTCGAGGACGAGACCTCCGCGAGCACGCACCACGTGGTGCTAGGCGACCTGTTTCCCGGCACGGAGTACGTGGTTCGGGTTCCGTCGGCTGACGATTGCGAGATCCGTTTCGAGACCCAAGCGCTCACGGCCACGACCAACCAGCGACCGCTGATCACGGTCACGAGTCCATCGTACGGCGCCGAAGCGCTGGTCGCACCCGGCGAGGAGCTGACCATCACCTGGCGCGACGAGGACGCGGACGACGATGCCACCATCACGCTCTTCTACGACACGGACGATGCCGGGTGCGATGGAATCGAGTTTGCGAACGGCATTCCGGAAGACGATGTCGCCGACGAGTACACGTGGACCGTACCGTTGGGCATCGCCCCGGGTGCCTACTACGTCGGAGCGCTCATCGACGACGGCACCAATCCCGTCGAATGCGACTACGCATCGGGTCGCTGGGTCGCGTCGGACATCACCCACGAGGTCGCGCGCTTGCCCGGGGGCGAACTGATGACGCCGGACGGGGTTCTGGATGAATCGGCCTGGCTGCTCGCGACACCCCTGACGTTCGCCGTACACGGCTCCCAGTCCGATGGGACGACAGCCACGGTTCGTGCGCTCTGGGACGAGACGTTCCTCTATCTCGGGTTCGAGGTGACCGATCAGCAGGTGGAGTCCTCCGCCGTGGACTGGAACGGCGATTGCGTCTCCGCGATCTTCGCGGACGAGAGGCTCAATTGCCGCATCGGAGCAAACACCGAGCAGGCGTGCGGCTCCGCCGATCTCGCGCTCGACGTTCCGTCGTGTACGACCCTGGACCAGGCGGCGGACGACGATTGTGGATACACCGCGGAGATGACGATCCCGTGGACGGCTCTCGGCCGGTTTCCGCTCGCGGGCGACACCTTCCCCATCGACTTGCTCTCCGTGGACCACGACGAGGGTCCTGGGCTGCCGTACGACGACGCAGCCGTCCACTTCTCGAAGATCTCCTGGGACGGGGATGGGAGGGTGGACACGACAGGCCGCGCTGTCGTTCTCGGGTCGTGAGCGGGTTGCTGCGCCCTGTCTCGGCGACAGGGCACTGGTCTCGAGTTGAGCACTTCTTGGGGTGATGCCCACCCCGCGTCACGCTGACGCGTGACGCCGCCGCCTCCCCTATGTCGTGCTCCGCACGCCATGGGAGGGGCAGGCCCGGCACGGTAGGTCGCAGGGGGTATGGCGGAGCCCCGCCAGGATCATTTTCTGAGCCGGCCGCGGGAGCTCAGCACACGAATGAACTACGTCGTAGGCACAGCGCGTGCAGAGTCCGCTATCCAGGGAAAGCTTCGCCAGGATCATACGGGTTACCTCGTCGCCTGGTTGCAGCGACGTTCGACGTTTCCGTTCTTGCGGCGATGTGCGCCCATGGTGCTCCGCTGACGAAGTCGCACTATCCTCCATCCAGCTCGGGAACAACGACGCACGGGTCCCTTGAGTCTTTCAGCCGGGAGAAGGCCAATGAGAACGATTTGCGCTTTGGCTCTGAAGTTCACAGCTACCGTTGCGATTCTCGTTCCCGTGAGCTGCACAGGCAGCGAATCGACGGGCGCTGACTCGGGCAACGGCAACCCTACCGGTGGCACGACAGGAGGCACTTCGGCCACCGACGTGAGCGCCAGTGGCGGTTCAGGAGCAAACACCGGCAGCGGTGGTTCCCCAGTGGGACCGGGCAGCACCGCGACCGGCGGCGACACCAGCATCATGACCACCGGAGGTGCCAGCACCGGCTTGGGGGGCACGACGACGACCGCCGGCTTGGGAGGCACGACGACGACCGCCAGCTCGGGAGGCACGACGACGACCGGCAACTCCGGAGGCGCAACGACGAGCGCCGGCTCCGGAGGCAGAGGCGCCAGAGGCGCAACTGGGGGAGCTGGCGGCAATCCCGCCACGGGGGGCAGAACGGGAGCGGCGGCTGGCACCAGCTCGGGCGGCGCATCGGGCGGAGCTGGCACGGCCGGCGGAGGTGCCGCCACGGGTGGCTCGGGCAGCGGCGGCGCAGCGGTCACCGACGGGAGCCTGTTCAGCGAGCAACATCAGCTGGCGAGCGATGTGGATCCCAGTGCGCCCGGCACCATCGGCATCGTGACGTGGTCCGTCAATGTCGACTCCATCACGAGCGCCCGGATAGAATTCGGGCTCGACACGGGCTACGGAGCCATCGCTCCGGTGGACCTGAGCCAACCGGACTTCAGAACCCTTCTTCTGGGCATGAAGCCGGACCACTCCTACCACTTCCGGATCGTAGCGAGCGACGGCGCGACGGACTACGCCAGCGACGACTACGTCATCGAGACAGGTCCGGCCACGAACTTGGTCAACCTGGGCGCCTTCGATGTCCGCAACGAGGGCGCGCGCGAACGCGGTTTCATGGTGACCTCCTACTGGCAAGGACGAGGAGGGCAGAACGCTTCCGTCGCTTTTGTCATCGATGCCGATGGGGACATCGTGTGGTGGTACGACTCGAGCGTCGACGGTATCGCGCGGGCGCGGATGTCGGAGGACGGCAAGAACATGTGGATAATTGCAGCCGATCCTTCCCGGGGACACCCGCTCGAGCGCGTGACCATGGATGCTCTGGACGGGGAAACGTACAGTGCCGCCCTGGGTTCGCACGATCTCACTCCCGTGAGCGGAGCCACCATGGCTTTCCTGGAGTACGGGGAGACTGACTGCGACAGCATCTTCGAGATCGATCCCAGCGGCAACACGAAGGAAGTGTTCGAGTCCTCGGACTACGTCAATGCAGGTGGCTGCCACGGCAACGCCCTGCGCTATTCGAAGAAAGAGGACGTCTACACCTTCTCCGACGTCAGTCAGGACGTGTTCATCGTCAACCGATCCGGCGGCGTGGAATGGCGCTTGTCCGAGAAGGTGTCCGGCGGGAACAGCGCATGGGGGGGCAGCCAGCACGGGCATCACTTGCTCGACAGCAGCATCCTCGTGTACGCCAACCGTGCAAGCGGCAATACCTCGGCGGTCTTCGAATACAGCCTCGACGGGCAGGAGCTCCACAAGTTCTCTGGTGGGGGCTCCACCGCCAATCTGGGAGACGTGCAGCGGCTACCAGGGGGCAATACTCTGGTCACCCATTCGAATGATTCGATCATCGAGGAGTTCGACGCCCAGGGCAACGTCGTCCTTCATATCGACGGCGGCGGTTCCTCTCTGGGCTACACGGTCTGGCGCGAAAGCCTCTACGGGCCACCCCCGGACATCGGCCTCTAGTGGCGTGTCTCCAAGACACGCCACATAGCTAGAAACCCGTGTCCTGGCCCAGACTGCGGGCATTCGCCGCAGAACTCGACGGCTTCGCCCCGTTCGAGGCCGTCGAGTTCTGCGGCGAATCACGGAGATGGGGCTCTAGCACTGCGCAAGGGGCAGTGCTAGCCTCGTGTGTTCGTGAAAGCGCCGGATGATGCGGTCCACGCCGCGCCGCGAGTCGTGCAGCGCCAGGCGCTCCGGCTCGTGCGGCACGTTGCAGCAGGCACTCTGTTGTTCATGGCGCTCGTGTCCTGCCAGATGCTGGCTGGGCTCGAGGACCGACGCACGGCAGGTGACGCGGCCGCGGAGCAAGATGGAATCGCCGGCGGCGTGGGCTTCAGCGGTCGAAGCGGAGCGAGTGCTGAAGAGGGGGGGACAGCCGGGCGCTCCGCAAACGACGAGCAGGCGGGCGGCGCGCCCGTGCGTCAAACCCGAGTCGACCACGGTGGCATGGCTGGAGAAACCAACGAAGCCGGCGCTGCGGCCACGGGCGGAAAGGCCGAAGGCGGGGCTGGGGCGGGTGGAGCCAGCGCGGGCGGTGGGGCTGAAGACGGCACCGACGGGGGCGGCGCGGAAACAGCCAACGGCGGGACCGAAGCCGGCGGAGCGAGCACGAGCGCAGAGGCTGCGGGCACGCCAGCGACAGGCGGCGCGGCAGCCGGCGGCACAGCAGCCGCCGGCGGGGTGATCCAGGCGGGCGCGGGTGGTTCGCTGAGCGGTCCGGGCGGGGCTGTCGGAAGTGGCGGCAACCAGACAGGCGGGACTGCAGCTGCAGGCGCGACGGGAGCCGCGGGTGGCGCAGCCACGGGCGGGCTCGGAGGCACTTCTACCGGCGGCGCACCCACGGGCGGGCTCGGAGGCACTTCTGCCGGTGGCGCAGCCACGGGCGGGCTCGGAGGCACTTCTACCGGCGGCGCACCCACGGGCGGGCTCGGAGGCACTTCTACCGGCGGCACAGCCTCGGGCGGTGCGCCGGCCGTCATCGGCCCCTGCGACATCTATGCGGAGGGCAGCACGCCGTGTGTCGCGGCGTACAGCATGGTCAGGGTTCTCTCGAGCGCGTACAGCGGACCCCTGTACCAGGTCAGGAAAGGGGGCGGGAGCGAGAACACCGGCTCGGGTGGCACCACCCAGGATATCGGGGCCGTCGAGGGCTTTGCCGATGCGGCCGCCCAGGACGCGTTCTGCGGCACCGATACATGTACGGTCTCCAAACTGTATGACCAATCCGGCAAAGGCAACGATCTCACCGTGGCAAAGAAAGGCTGCTACAACTGTCCCAACAGCAATGCGTGCCAGGACGACTATGAGTCGGACGCGAAAGGGCGCTCGTTGACGGTCGGCGGTCACAGCGTCTACGCCCTGTACATGAATCCCCGTGAAGGCTATCGGAACAACCAAACCATTGGCATGCCAACGGGTGAGCAGTCTCAGGGCATCTACGAGGTGGCAGACGGCAGGCGTGTTGGCGCCCACTGCTGCTGGGACTTCGGCAATGCGTCGACGGACAACTGCTATGGCGCCACCGGCGGGATGATTGCGCTCTTCTTCGGAACGGCCTATTGGGGCACAGGCGCCGGAAGCGGTCCCTGGTTCATGGCTGACTTCGAAGCCGGCATTTGGGCCGGAGGCTCGGGGGACTCGGGGGCGAGCAATCCCAACAACCCATCCATGAAAGTGGACTACGCTTTTGGCGCACTCACGACCAACGCGACGGATTACGCCATCCGGGCCGGCAACGCGCAATCCGGCGATCTGACCACCGCCTACGACGGAAGCGCTCCGGTGGGCCAGTGGACCCTGCAGGGCGGCATCATCCTGGGCATCGGCGAGGACAACAGCAACGATTCGTGGGGAACGTTCTTCGAAGGTGCCATTACATGGGGCCGACCGACGCTCGCGACCGACGAAGCCATCTTGAAAAACGTCCAGGCCGCGGGCTACGGCAAGTGAGCCGTACGCGTCGCGCGGGCACCAGTGCTGGGCAGGCATGGCTTCGGGCGGTCCTGGAGGCAAGCGCGAGCCCGCTGCACGCCGCGGAGATGGTAGACTCGACGGGTGGCGAACCTCGAGTCCAGCCGCCGGGTGACGTGGCTGTGTTGTTGTGCGATGTCGTTCGTCGCAGCATGGGGCTGTGGGAGCGACTCGTCGTCCCAAGGCCCGACCGGTGCACACGCGGGAGACGACGGATCCGACGGAGCCGCAGCAGGGCGCTCCGCCCTGGATGCTTCGACAGCAGCTGCGGTGAGCAGGGCGGGTCGCTACGGACAGGCCAACGGAAGAACCCCAAAAACGGTGGCCCCGACACTTCGGCCACTCATTCACAAACCATCCGGTCGACTCCAGACTCCAATAGACGGAAGTCTGCGAGAACAACACCGTCCATCGCGTGCGGCCAGTGTTCGAAGGCCGCCCCGCCCGCAATGATGGGGCAAGTCGACGTCGCCAGGATGTCCTGTTGACCCGGCACCTTCATTCCAGCGCGGTACTTGATCGGCTGTGCGAAGGGATTGTGGAGCGTCATCAGCGTGTTCTCACCATCGGCGTCCACGGCCAGGCGCACCACGAGCGTCGAGGAGCCCGGTGCCGCCGCCAAGGTCTGCACGCGGAGGGCGCCTCCCGACGCGTCAAGCTCCACACAGACCGTGTGTCCTGAACGAAGAGCGACCAGGCCGCCCGCTATGCGGGCTGCTTGATCAGTGACCTCGCAATGAACGGCTCCGCCAAAGATGCCTTCGAGCGAGGCCTTGTCATGTTCCGCGCTCGCGCCGGCGGGCTCGGAACGTGAGTCGGCACTCGAGGAGCCCGCCCTGCCGCTCGAGGATGCGCAGCCTGCCGCAACCAGCGTGATGACGGAGCCCAACGCGACGCAATACAACATGGTGCGGCGATCCTACCCCAATCCGGCCCCGCTTGGAACGCTGACACCGGTGCGTCACCCAAGCCCGCCACGGCAGGAGGCGGTCATGCGTGACGAGTTGGCGCTGCCTTCTTGGCCTTGCTTCCCCGCCGTGGGGGTGTTTCGCCACCGCCCACCGCTCAGGCGGGATGGCCACGCGGGCCAGAGCGTCTACCTCCTCGCTGCCTTTCGATCGTCGAGCGCCCCACGCGCGGCGGACTGCAAACCGAACAGGGAACACGCGGTGCCCGGAGACGGATAGGGCATCGCACCCCTCACCTTCTCGAAGCGGGCGATCTCGGTTTGCAGGTCGCGGTCGGTGAGGCGGGCATCGGCGGCCATCGCCTTGCGGACACGTTCCTGCGCCTGGTCGCAATGGCCCTGGTCTCCCGCCTCGCGCAGCTCGCGTTGGTAGGCGAACCATGCGGCTCGCTCCGGTCGATCTTCCGCGCGACCCGGTGATTTCCTCGGCTCGGAACACGCCGCCACGACGAGCAGCACCGTTCCGAGCCACCGGGAGCGCACGGCGCAGCAGAGCATGAGCTCAGACTACCATGCAAGCGTTCCGCCGGGGAGTCCGTGCGCTCACGGCCCATCCATGATGAGACCCACGACCGACGAAGTGAATGACGACTCGGAGCCCCAGAAGCCTCTCAGCCAGAGCAGTGCCGTCTTGCCGCCGGACCAGTAGGGGACGATGGGACGGACGTTGTCTTGGGTAGAGTTCTGCGTGATCGGCGTCCAGGTGAAGCTCTTGCCCTGGTCGCAGGTCGTCCCTCGCCAGATCTCGCGCTTGGTCGACGGGGCCGTGGTCGTCTCGTCGCGCGGGTCGTACGTAGTCGAGACGTAGATGGTGTACGGGTTGTTGGGATGAATGGCCCCCAGGCCGGTGTAGTCCTCCTCGGAGCTGGAGAGCTTGTTCCCACCCTTGACAAGATAGGTGGCGCTCCAGCTCGAACCGTCGAAGCGCAGGTAGATGAAGCGCTTGTCCGGATCGGTCGTGCCGGTACCCGACACGCGTCCCTGGGCGAGCACGACGATCGTTCCGTCGTCGTAACGCACGATGTCGTGGCTCCACATGTGCTCCAGCCTGACGTCCTTGATCGTAGTCCCGGTCGCGAAGATCTTGGTGAACGCTGTGATGCTCGGCGCATTGGTCTTGCTCGCCTCGTCGATCGTCCCCTTCTGGGTGCCCATCGAGTCGTAGGTCGTGATGGCGGTCTCGGTCGCCTTGATGTAGCCGTGATACAGACTGTTGTCGTTGTCGCGGGGATGAGCCTCGGTGCCGACGAAGTCGATGCGGTCGACGTTGTTGCCCCAGTACTTGTAGTAGCCCGCCACGTATCCCACTTGGGGCGTATTCGTCAGACGCCCCGCGTACGTGAAGGTCGATCCGTCCGTGGTCGTGATGAGGTTCGGGCTGGTCCCGACGGAGCGGACGAAGTTGAAAATCCTGCCCGGCATCTGCCAGAGGTTCGAATAGCTAATCGTCCGGTTATCCGTGGGGCAGCCAATGGGCCCCCAATCGAACGCCTGCTGCGTGCCCCAGCTACCGTTGTCGTAGACGTTGTAGTAGCTGTTGCAGTTTTCGTTGTGACCCGTCCAGACGGCCAGGTACTTGCCTGTGTTCAGCTGGATCAAAGCGGGCGCGTTGTTGGGGTCGACGGACAGGCCGCTGCCGACCATAGCCGGCTCCGATGGTGTGCCGCCCGCGAGGTCGTAGATCACGGCTTCCTGATGTCCGTTGCGAGAGCCGCCGCACGGGACTGAGCCGATGATGAGCTGTTTGGCCTCGACGTCCACGATGGCCCGCTCGTCCTGATGCCATAGCCATCCGCCGTTGTCGTTGAACGTGATCGGCGTGCCGGGGGTAGCCGTCGGGACGGCGCAGGGTTCCCAGCCGCCCGTGCCCTGTCCACCCGTGGACTCGGCGCCGCTGCCAGCGTTTGCGCCTGTCTCGCCAGCACCGCCGGTCGTTGTTCCACCGCCGCCGGTCACTGTTGCACCGCCGCCGATCGCGCCAGCACCGCCGGTCGCTATTGCACCGCCGCCGGTCACGCCGCTGCCGCCGGCATCCGCGCCACCGGTCGCCGACACGCCTCCTTCCGGCTGGCTGCCGCCTGCGTCGCTCACCCCACCGCTCGGGGCCATGCCACCAGCAGGAAGGCTTCCGCCCGCGCTCGTGCCGCCTGCCGCTCGGCCTGCGCCAGCCGCGCGGCCTCCGCCCGCGCTCGCGCCCCCCGCAGGGCTTGCGCCGCCTGCACTGGACGCAGCTCCGCCCGCGCCCCCCGCGTCCGGCGCACGGTCGCCGCCCGTGCCAACAGAAACGTCGGTGCCGCCGGCGCCGCTGCCAGGCTCACCGCCGCTCGGAATATCGGACGGCATGCTCGCACCGGCGGCTGCTCCTGCATCGCTGCCACCGGGTCCGCGGGACCTGCCGCCGCAGCCGCCGGCGGTCGCCAGCGCAAGCAGAAAGACGAAGACGCGCATGTCCACCCTCCCCACGATGTTCGCGCCCTCGGAAACGTTGACCCGCGCCATGGTCGGAGCGTAGCGCCTTCGTGGCTGACGTGCCTCGGTCTCAACACGCACGCCGCCAGCACCCCCCGACCACCGCCCGCCTGAAGCAGGCCGCAAGCACCCACCGTGCCAGGAGCTGGCCCCGGACCCACGCGGGGGATCCTCAACCGCTGGCGCGGGCCGTTGCGCCCGACCGCCGGCATGCTGCACAATCGAGCCCGTGAACGCCAAGAGGCTGCTGGCGCGGTATGCCGCGGGTGAGAGAAACTTCAGCAGGGACGACCTCCGCAGAGCCGACCTGAGCGAGGCCAAGTTGCGCGGGGCCGACCTGACCAGGGCCTTCCTGATCTGGGCCGACCTACGCGGGGCCGACCTGCGCAGGGCCACCCTGAGCGGGGCCTTCCTGAGCGGGGCCGACCTGCGCGGCGCCAACTTGCGCGGGGCCTATCTGCGCAGGGCCGACCTGCGCGGCGCCAACTTGCGCGGGGCCGA
>JAFGIS010000283.1 GCA_016929495.1 Polyangiaceae bacterium
GGCGGAAGCTCCACCCGCGGTCTCGCAGGAGCCGGGTCGGGCGGCACTGAGCGGCTCGGACGCGAAGCAGCACGACAGCACGCCGCAAGTCGCAGTGTCTGGATCCGAGGCAGAGTCCGAGCCGGAGCCGCCAACCGTCCAGGTGCCTCGTGTCCCCGTTGCGCCCTCTGCCGAGCAGAGGGAACAGTGGCGAGCGGCCCTCCAGACCGTGCGTCAGAAGCTCGCCACCAGTGGCTCCCCTCCAGTCGCTGCCGAGTCTTCCAATCCCACGCCTTCGGAAGAACAGTCCTCGGCCGCGACCCCCACGGAGGCGGCGCCCGAACCGCTTTCCCAGACACAGACCGCCAGGCCTGGAGAGCTTGCAGTGCCGAATCAGGATGATCGGCCCACACCCACTGCGGCCGCAGCGGCGTTCAGCGACGCACCCGAGGTGCGCGACGCACTCGACTCGGCGCAAAACGCGCAGGGTACCAGTGAATCGAGCGGCCAGAGTCAGACGATGCAAGCGCAACCTCCGACGCCGGACGGCGTGCCAGCCGCGTCGCTGCCGCCGCAGGGCCCAGTGCCAACCGAAGCCGAAGCCGGCGGGGCCCCCGGGCGGATCAGGCCGTTACGAATTGCGCTCGGTGCCGCCTTGATAGCAGCGGTGTTCGCACTGGGGGCGCTCGTCGGGAGCTCGTCCAAGTCTTCCGATGACAGTCTTCAGCCAGCGCCCGCGCGCCGGGTGTCCGCCGTGCCACCGAGAGCCCCCGAAGAGCAAGCGCCGGGCAAGACTTCCACCAAGGCCGAATCGGGAGCTCTCGATCCGGCGCTCGATCCGGCGACGCTTGAGCGACTCAGCCGGCTTTCCCCGGCCGAACGCACCGCGGCACAGGCGACCGCGCTCGGCCGCCATTGGCTGTACGAATGGCGAGAACAGTTCACGCATTTCTGCGAAGCGCTTCGGAAGAACCCCGGGTTGCTCGAGGAAGCGGACACGAGAAGAAAGGTCTACGAGTACGTCAATGACCGTTCCACGAGCGTCAAGACACTCGAGCTGCTCGCCGCTCTGAACACGGCACGTGCGCTCGACATCGTGTACGAGACCTGGACGGGGGCCAGGGAGCGAACGGATACGACGCGACTCGCCGAGGCTCTCCTGCTCGCAAGTGACGTACGCTCCCGGCTGTCCCCGGCACTGTCGCTGGCGATGGCGCTGCGCGACAAGCCAACCAGCTGCGAGACGATACGCCAGCTGGTTCAGGACGCCATCGCCAACGGCGATCGGCGCTCGTCCATGTTGCTGGTCAAAATGGGCGCACGACGCGATTGCTCGGATGGCCAGGAGCAGAAGGAATGCGGAAAGTGCGTGGAGGAGCCCAAGCAGCTGCGTAACGCAATTCGGCTGTCTGCAGGACGCGAAGCTCCGCCCTTGTAGGTTCTGAGCCGACATTGCCAACCGAGGCAGTGTCCGCCGACCCAGGCGCCCCAGACCGTCCCATTCCGTCGGCCTGGTCAGCCGCCCATCTTGCTCGTCTGTGTGTGCCCTTCACCCGGCACACTGTGATGTTGGGTTCGAGAAGGTTGAACTCCGACGCCGACGGCGGTCAAATCGAAGCCAAGATGCAGAGACAGAAGCAAGATGGTGTTGATGCCTCCACGAAGATGACGAGCGGGCGTTCGCGCGAGAACACCGTACGCGCCACGCTATGTCGTTGGGTCACGGCCCTGGCTCCGGCCGCCGTCGGGTGGTTCGCCGCGTCCTGCGGCGGCGCGACACAGCTCGTCGTGCCCGCAGGGCTTCAGAACAACTCCGAACGGTTGGAGCTCGAAGACCTGAGCGTCACCGCTCCCAGTCGAACGATTGGCAACTACCAGGTGACGTTCCTGCAGAGTCCGAACCGGGGCAGAGAGGTGCTGAGCAGCGGGGTCACCGTCGCGCGTTGGGCCCTGGGAGTGGTGGGGCCCACCGGCCAGGTGACGCTGGATTGCGAAGCGCGCTACGGCGCTCACGGAAAGGGTCCCAACGGCGGACCTGCGACCATCAGCTTGCAGTGCAATGGACGCGGGACTCCGATGACACTGGAGCTAGCCGGAAAGGGTCAGCGTCAGGGCCAGGGGCGGCTCATGGTGCAAGACGTCGAGTACGTCGTCCAGGCGGTCTATGACGTCCACGGCGGGAAGCCGCCTGCGATGCCAGCCGGGTACACCATCGGGCGGGCGTACGACGTACTCGCGGCGGGCGAAAGCCTCGGCCCGGAGGATCCTGGAGCCATCTACCTCGCTGTCGCGCTCGAAGAGCCTAGACGCACGGCAATGATGGCGGCGGCGACAGCGCTCGTCGAGCTCGGGGTGCTTGCTCCGAAAGGCGCCGGCTCCGAGTAGGGAGCGTCCGATTCCAGGATTGCGCCGATCGGAGCCGACTGACGACAAGGAGACGGAACGAACGCGAGCGGAACCCTGGCACGCTGGCCGAAGTGCACCGCCGCCGATAGGTGCGTCAGGACACTCGATTTGGCATCTCGGACGTCGGCAGGTACCAGCAGGGCGTACGTTGGCGCACACGGCTTCGCCGGGCACGAGTGTGGGACGCCCGCATCTTGTTCCCGGCCGAGGCGCGGAAAGCCTCGGGGAGCTCGAGCGACAGTGGTAGGGTTGAACACCGTGGCCAGCGACGTTTTCGGCATCCTCGGCACTGTGCAGGCGGGTGCCTTTCGCGTCGATGCGGTAGTGGCGGAGGGAGGGTTCGCCGTCGTCTACCGCGCGTTCCACCAGTTGTTCCGCGCGGACGTCGCTCTCAAATGCCTGAAAGTCCCAGGGAAGTTGTCCCCCGCCAGCAAGGAAGTCTTTCTCGAGCGTTTCCGCGCCGAGGCGGAGGTGCTCTTCCGGCTGTCCGCATCCATACCAGCCGTCGTTCGGCCTCTGCAGATCGGGACGCTCGAAACAGAGCCGCCGCTGTTCGTGCCCTTCATCGCGCTCGAATGGCTCGAAGGCAGCACTCTGGCCAGCCTGGTGGAACAGCGCACCCAGCGAGGCGAGCCTCCAATGACGCTACGCGCCGTGGTCGAGCTGCTCTCGCCGGTGGCTCATGCTCTGGAGCGCGCACACCACTTTCCCGGTCCGGACGGTCCGCAGTCGGTATTGCACCGCGATTTGAAGCCGGACAACATCTTCGCCGCGCGGGTGCACGGCGAGCGTCTGGTCAAAGTGCTCGATTTTGGGATCGCCAAAGTCAAGCGCGCTGCGACTCAGATCGTCGGAAGGCAGTCGGTCATGGATGCGGGACCCAGCGCGTTCACGCCGGCCTACGCAGCTCCGGAGCAGTGGCTGCCCAAGCGCTACGGTCAGACGGGGCCATGGACCGATGTCTGGGGGCTCGCACTCACCGTGGTCGAGGCGACCTGCGGCCGTCCACCGCTCGAAGGAGATGCTACGAGCATCATGGGCCTCGCCTTGAACGAGATACTGCGGCCCACGCCGCGGATGCTCGGTGCTCGATCGAGCGACGCTTGCGAGGCCGTATTCACGAAAGCCCTGGCCGTGGATCCCAAGCAGCGCTTCGCGAGCGTGACGGAGTTCTGGTGCGCTCTGGAGCGCGTTGCCGGCGTCGAGGCAACGCGCCCCGTCGAACGCGCAGCCCGCCACGAGTCGCTGCCTCCAGCCGCGATCGAGGCCGCAGAGCGAACGTTCGGCGTCAGCAGCGCACCCGGCGCGGAACCCATCCTGCGCGCAGGGCCAGATCCGTACCCGGCGGATCCTGGTCGCGCCGCACCAACCATGGTGAGCGCAAGATGCGACGAGTGGAATCCTCCCAGGCTGGTCCACGCCGCGGAATCGGCCAGAGACGACGGTCTCGACCGACTTGCACCTACCGTGATCGAGCAGCGGAGCACGGCGCGCGGCGGCTACGACGAGACCACCGTTCCGGCGCTTCGAGAGCTGGAAGGCGTCGGTATCTTGCCCGTCCCGTCGCTGGCCGTGCCTCGCCAAGAGCTGCAGAGAGAACGAACCGAGCGGGCGCTTCGAGATAGCCGACGGCCGCGTGGCGCGTGGGCTGGGCTTTGGCGGGGTCTGATCCTCTTGGCACTCGCTGCCGCGCTGACCGGGCTCGACTGGATCTACACTTCGCGCGTGGGCGAGGGCTTCGCCGTGGGCCCTGTGCGCTCTCTCTGGCTGGCAGGGCCACTCACGATCATCGGGGTGGCCATGATCGTGTACTCAGTGTTCATGGCCGACTGAACCGGCCAGCCGCTATCCGGCCCTGCATCCTGCAGCAAGTTTGCCGAGCCAGTGCGGCGCGGGCTATGGGAGCGACGGGGTTTCCTACGCTTGCGAAGCCCACCGTCGGCCCAAAGGCCCAGTCCGGAAGCGTCGCTGCGCATGTCAACCGCTGATCCAAGTCCTGCCGAGCCCAAACCGGTCTCGGGCGACCGCTACCTCGTAGCCATGCCGACGAGGCCGCTCGGGCCGGGCCGCCAACGCGCGAACGCGAACGCAGGGCGGGGCGCGTCGTACGTCGGCGTCGATATCGACGGTCGCTACTCGGTCGAAGCACTGGTCGGTACGGGTGGCATGGGACTGGTCTACCGCGCCCGCCATCGCGCCATCGACAAGACCGTTGCGATCAAGATCATGCGCGCGGATCTGGCGAAGGACCCCGAAGCAGCAAGTCGCTTTGCCACCGAGGCCCGTGCTGCCTCGGCGGTTGGCAGCGCGCACATCGTGAACGTCACAGATTTCGGGGTCGTTCCCGATGGCTCGACCTACTTCGTGATGGAGTACTTGGAGGGGATCACGCTCGCGGACTTGCTCGAGAAGACGGGACCGTTGCCACAGCGACGCTTGCTTGCCATCGCGAGGCAGATCGCCGAAGGGCTCGGTGACGCTCACGAGGCCGGCATCATCCATCGGGATCTCAAGCCGGAGAACGTGTTCTTGGTCCGCCGCAAGGGGAGCGATTTCGTCAAGATCCTGGATTTCGGCATCGCGAAGATCACCCACAGCAAGAACAGAGTCACGCGGACAGGACAGATCTTCGGTACGCCGCACTACATGTCACCGGAACAGGCTCGCGGCCTGCCCGTGGATGACCGGTCGGATCTGTATTCGCTCGGCGCCATTCTGTACGAGATGGTGACCGGCCACGTGCCGTTCGACGGTGACAATCCCATGGTCGTGCTGTCGCGGCATGTGCATGAGCCGCCCGTTCCCCCGAGCTGGTTCGTGGCCGCGCAGTCCCGCTCCGTGGATCTGGACGCAGTCATTCTCAAGTGCTTGGCCAAGGACCCCCGCCATCGCCATGGGTCCATGGCCGAGCTGATGGAGGATCTCAGCGCCATCGGATCGGGCAACAGACCCCACTCGGTCGGTCACGAGTCCGGCAGCGTCCGAACTGCTCGGCGCTCTGAGCCGCTCGACGCCGCGCCAACGATCGCTCGGAAGAGACGCGCACGGGCGCCGAGGCGCTTCGCACGATGGGTCTTGGGACCGCTGGCCGGAGTCGCACTCTACTGGACCGCCGCTCAGTTCGTCCAGAGGCCAGCGGCAGTGATGCGACCATTGTTCGTCTACGGGGCCACGCGTGTTGCTGCGGTCCTGTACCGGGCCTCGCCGCAAATCGAACCGGGCTTCAGCTTCGCACTCGCCGGCGTGACCCGTCCAGTGGCACTGCTGCTCTCGCCCGTCGACGCAGAGGTTTACCATAACGGTACGAGCTTGGGCACCATGCCCCTCACGTTGCAGGTGCCGGTCGGGCAGAAGGTCACCGTTGTGGTCAAGCGGGACGGCTACTGGTCGCGCGCTGTTCTGATAGATGACACCCAAACGCGATGGAAGATCCGGTTGAACCCGATCCTCGGCGCAGCGTCGGCACACGCTGCGCCGGAGCTCGAAGAGCCGGAGCTCGAAGCTCTGAGCGGCCAGGTAGCACCAGAAGAGCCCGAGACTCAGCCCACCGGCGCAGAGTCGGTCGCCTCGACTACCACGGCGATGCCAGCGGAGTCCTCCTCGCCTTCCGCCGCGGCAGACAACGGCGAGGACCAGGGACCATCCTCAGTTGGTGTCGAGACGCGACCGAGCCCAGCCTCCACTTCTCTGCAGGAGAGCGCTGCGCTTGCGCCAGACCCCGGCAGCATGGGAGAGGCTCACGTGGCCGCTCCCACAGCCACAGCATCGGTGCCCGATGAGGCCGAGGCCGACGCGTCGCCGTCAGCCCCGGGGGCCAGCTCTGCGCCCTCCGAAGAAGAGTCCGACGCCGCAGCGTCGGAGGAGATCCGGACCGAACCGGGATCCGGGCCGCAGACACCCCCGGAGAGTGTGGCGCCCACCGACTCCGGCGAGTGAGCCTCACGGACGATCGCCACTCTCCGGCGGTCGGCCGCGCGTGGCTCGCCCTGTCAGCGCTCGCGTGCTCGTTCCGTCGCGGCAGTTCGACTTGCCTGGCGGCCAGCCGTTTGTCCCTCTGCAGCGTGTTCCGATTGAAAGGCACACGCGCCAAAGACAAGATGGGCGGCTGACCAGACTGATCGGATGCGCCTTTCTGGAACGAAGCTTGCTCCAACCAACGCTTCCACCCAGGAAGGCACGTTACTTTCGATCGCAAGTCGCCGTAGGCTCTTCTCGTCGAACCGGAGTCTCTCTCCATGCTCAAGTACGCCGTCGCCCTCACCCTCGCGCTCGTGCTCAACGCCGCTGCCAACCTCATGATCAGGTTTGGCATGCGCGCGATCGACATCGAGCTGGGCGGTGCTGGCCTACTGGACGGTGGGCCTTGGGTGTTGGCACGGATACTGCTCCGACACTGGGTGGTGCTTGCCGGCATCGCGTGCTTCGCGCTGAACGTCGTGTTCTATGCGTATGCCTTGCAGAAGCTGCCCATCAGCATGGCCTACCCCATCATGGTCACCTGCGGTTTCGCCATCATCGTGGTCGTGGCAGGGCTCGCGCTCGACGAGCGCCTTTCTTTGGTGCAGTGGCTCGGAGTCGCGGCCATTCTGCTCGGCGTTCTGCTCGTGGCCAAAGATGCCGGGCGCCAAATGGGCTCTGGAGGCAAGCACGACGGGTCGGCCGCGGCCTCTGAGCCCGCCCCGTGATCACGGGTCCGATGCGGCATCGCGATGCAGGCTGATCATCCAGGCAAGCTGATAGCGGGCAAGTACGAACTGATCGAATGGATCGGCCGAGGTGGCATGTCCGTCGTATGGCGAGCAGTCACCCGCGGCGCTGCTGGTTTCCGCAGGCCCATCGCCATCAAGAGACTCATCCCCGCCTGCGCGGGCTACGAAGACGTGCGCACGATGTTCATCCAAGAGGCGCGAATCGGGACCGTGCTACGGCACCCGAACATCGTGCAGGTGCATGACTTCGGCATCGATGAACAGGGCGACTACTACCTAGTGACCGAGTGGGTGGACGGGCTCGACCTCAAGGACTTCCTCGCCCGCCTGGCGGCGCGCGGCCATCGCGCGCCCTGGCCTCTCGTCGGTGCCGTAGCCGTCGAGGTTCTTCGTGCTCTGGACGCTGCTCACTCCCGTTGTGGCAGCGACGGCACTCCAGCGCCCATCCTGCACCGCGACGTGACCCCCACGAACATCCTCATGGACGTCGAAGGGATGGTCAAGCTGATCGATTTCGGCATGGCGCTGTCGACGGATCGTGATCGCATCACACGACCCGACATCGTCAAGGGCAAGCTCAGCTATCTCGCGCCGGA
>JAFGIS010000284.1 GCA_016929495.1 Polyangiaceae bacterium
CTTGGCTGCTGTGATCGCTGTGAGTACCTCGGTCTTGGCCTTGCCCTCTGGGAGTCGGTCGCCGGTCAACCGGCAACCCGAGATCCGTACTTCCACTGGCTGAACTGTGGATGGTCCGTCAACGGCAGCACCTGCGTGTGGCGGCTTGCATCGAGCGCCAGCATACGCACCTCTGACGGTTCGAATCGGTCCAGCAAGTACGGCGAGTGAGTCGTGCACACGATCTGCAGCTCGGGGTCCAGCTCCAGAAGATCGCGAAGCACTCCAACGAGCCTTGCTTGGGCCTCGATATGGAGCCCTCGATCGAGGTCGTCCAGGAGAACGAGACGAGGCCGCTCTGGCTCGTGCAGTTTCGTCAGCAGACCGAGCGCGAGCACCGTGCCTTCGCTGAGCAAGTCCGAAGGGACAGCCTCGCCGTTGTCGAACTCGATCTCGAACCGGTCGCTGACGACCTGTTCTTCCACCGGTCGCCACACCGGCTGGCCTTCGACATCGATCTTCTGGATCCGGCGACGCGGCACGAGCTCGCGCAGCGTACGGATCCGCTTCACGCCCGGGACGATCCTTTCGAGGTCTCGTGTGATCAGCGCCAGCTCTTCTTCTGCCGCACCCTTCATCCACGCGAGCGCCGTGGCCAGCAGGGAGCCGTCCGAGTCCATCCTGGGTTTCACGTCGTCCGACGCCGACGTCTGCGCCATCTCGTTCGCGTCGAGGTGCAGGTGGGCGGTTGAGGCGAATTGCTTCACGCGCGGGTGATTGAGCACATCGAGGGGGTCTCCCGCATGGGGTGCGGCGGGAAGGTCGACGCAAAGGCGCCCGCCCGGACCTTCGACGGACACTTTGAACTCACGCGCTTCGCGCTCTGGGTTGTCCCCGACGGGCGGAGGCACGACGACCTCGAGCCTCAGCTCGTTCTTGTCGCTCTGTCGCATCGACAACACCATGGTCGTCGGCCGTCCGGGGCTCGCGAGCCGTCCCGCGTCTTGCGACCCACGGAATATCCAGAAGAAGCGACAGTAGGTGTGCTGTTGCTCGCCCGGCACAGGGATCCCGGTCTGCGACAGAAGGTCGATGCCCTGCAGCACGGTGCTCTTGCCGCTGCCGTTCGGTCCAACGAGAACCGTCAGGCGTCCCAGCTCGAGGGTGACGTTCTTGAGACTCTTGAAGTTCTCGAAGTGCACCCGAGTGATCATGACGAGAGTCCTCCGCTGGCGAACGGGAATCGCTCCACCCTACCCCCTCGCAAACACCAACAACGAATTCGCCGGTATCGTCACCGAGACACAACACTCCATCCCGTCGCACCCCGTCGCCTCCGCGTCCACCATCTCGGCATTGCGCTGTACGAGCGGGTTCGGATAGTGGTCGTACAAGTCCGAATTGAAGACTTCTCGCCACCGCCCGCTCGGCACCCCGAACCGGTAGCACGGGTACGTCTGGTGGCTGAGGCTGGCGACGATGACCAAGTCGCAGCCTTGGCCGACGATCCAGCGATGGAACGCGAGCACGCGGCCCTTGTCGTGCGCGTGCAACACGGCGAGTCCATCGCCGCGCAAGGCCGGCTCGGCGAACCTCAGGGCGATCGCGTCGTGCACGAACCGCAAGAAGTCGGCCTTGTGCCGGTCGCCCTTCAGCTTCTCCCACGAAGACGTCAAGACGCCCTCGTCGACGAAGTCGTCGAGCCACGGACTGTCCTCCAAGAGCTCCTGGCCCTGGAAGATCAAAGGGATCCCCGGAGCCGTGAGCAGCAAGCCCAGCGCCACCCTCGAGCGGCTGCGGGCGTACCAGGAGGCGGAGTCGCTGGGGTCGGCGATGGCGGGGATGCGCGGCTCGCGGCCGCGGTAGATGAGGGTGGGGGGCTCGATGGCCCGCACGGCGCGCCAGCTCTGGGCGCAATCGGGGGGCCAGAGCTCGGCGGCGATCCCGGACATGGGGACGGGGTGCTCGCCGGGGCGGGCGGCTTCCACCAGGGCGGAGCGGATCGTGCTGCACAGACCGCCGTGCAGACACACGTCGAAACCGGCGCCGCCCACGGCAGTGGGCCTGGCTATCCAGGGGTCGAGCGAGTCACTCGTCGCGTGCTCGAGCGCTGCGGGCTTCAGATAGCGCAGCGTGTCCGTGAGCTCTTGATAGAAGTGCCAGCCGTCGCTTGGCGTCTTGCGGATCAGCACGTTCACCCGGTCGTGGCAGAAACCGTCGACGTGGTACTCGGTCAGGAAGTAGCCAGCGTTGTCGATCAAGAACTGACGAACCTCGGGCTTCCAAATGGCGAACACCAACCCGTCGGCGTAGCTCTGATCGGTGAAGTACTGCGAGCGATGGGCGTTCGGGGGGGCGCCGGGTTGCTGCCGGTCGAAGAAGCACAGACCCTCTTCGGTGAAGGCCGGACCGGCATGGTGCAGCGCGAGGTCGAACACGACGGCCAGACCGTACAGGTGACACAGATCGACCAGTGCCTTGAGCTGATTCAGGGCGCCCGAGAGCTGCTGTTCGGACAGCGGCGGCTGGCCTTTTGCGGCGAGCAGGCGGTTCACCTCGCCGAGATAGGAGCCGAGTTCGGCGTCGCTCACGCCGTAGGCCATTTCGGGCGAGAACAGATCGGTACCGGAGTAGTCGGGACCGAAGGTGGGCTGGCGTTCGGTGACGGACAACAGCTCGAGACAGGTCACCCCGAGGCCAGCGAGGTGCTCGATTTTGTGGACCACGTCGAGGAACGTGCCGCCCTGCGGCCAGCGCGGGGCGTAGAAGGTGCCGACGTGCAGCTGATAGACGACGAACTCACGGAACGAGGGCGTCTTGAAGCCCGCGTCGTGCCACGGGAAGTCGGCGCGACGCACGATGCACTTGGGCTCGGGCCAGTCAGCGGTGAGCTCGCGCGCGTAGGGATCGCGCTTGGGGCCGCGGCTGCCTTCGCCCACGACGTAGAACTTGTACCGAGCGCCCTCCCGGACTCCTGGCACGTACCCGGCCCAGTACCCGCTGGCGTCTCGGATGAGCAGGCTCTCGGGGCTCGGGGCCCAGTCGTTGAAGTCTCCGATTACGTAAACCTCTTGGGCCGCTGGCGCCCAGACGCGAAAGCTCGCACCGTCTTCGATGAGGTTCGACCCCATCGGGGTGTTGCTCGACAGATACTCGCCGGAGGTGGTCACACTCTTGGGGCTGCTCTGCTGGGGCTTGCCCAGAGCAAGCCACGCGCGCAGGATAGGCGTGAAACGTACGCCTGGGAAGGGGCAGGGGGCGCAGAGGCCAAAACCGCTGCGCCCCGGGCGTCCTGAAACTGGAAAGGGCGCCGGCTCGCGCGCGACGCTCCGGGCTTTCGAGTGGCTAGATGCCGTCGGCCACGAACTGGGCCACGGTGTCGCCCACCTGGGTGGTGCCCATGCCCATCTTGCCGGCAGCCTGGCTCGTCATCTTCTCGCCGGTCGTCTTCATGATGGCGCGCTCGACCGCCTTGGCGGCCTCGACCTCCTTGAGGCTGTGCTCGAGCAGCATCGCGCCGGCTCCGATGGCCGCCATCGGGTTGATGACGTTCATCCCCGTGTACTTCGGAGCAGAGCCACCGATGGGCTCGTACATGCTCACGCCCTCGGGGTTGAGGTTGCCGCCCGCGGCGATGCCCATGCCTCCCTGGATCATGGCGCCCAGGTCCGTGATGATGTCGCCGAACATGTTGTTGACCACGATCACGTCGTACCATTCCGGGTTCTTCACGAACCACATGCAGCACGCGTCCACGTGGTTGTAGTCGCGCTTGATGTCCGGGTAGTCCTTGGCGCCCATCTCGTGGAAAGCGCGCTCCCAGAGGTCGTACTCGTAGGTGAGCACGTTGGTCTTGCCGACCAGGGTCAGGGTCTTGGCCCTGGCCCGCGCGCGGGTGAGCTCGAACGCGAATTTCAGGCAGCGATCGCAGCCCGTGCGGGAGGTGATCGAGGTCTGGATCGCCACCTCCTCTGGCGTGCCCTTCTTCATCAGGCCGCCGGCGCCGGTGTACAGGCCCTCGTTGTTCTCACGCACCACGATGAAGTCGATGTGCTCCGGGCCCTTGTCCTTGAGCGGCGTCCAGACGCCCGGGTAGAGCTTGACCGGGCGCAGGTTGATGTACTGCTGTAGCTCGAACCGCAGGCGCAGCAGGATGCCCTTCTCGAGGATGCCGGGTTTGACGTCCGGGTGCCCGATGGCTCCGAGCAGAATGGCGTCGAACTTGCGCAGGGTGTCGCTTGCGGAATTCGGAAGGACTTCACCCGTCTTCAAGTAGCGGTCCCCGCCCCAGTCGAAGTGCTCCCAATTGAGCTTGAAGCCGTACCGTGCAGCCGCTGCGTCGAGCACCTTCTTGGCCTCGAGCGCGACCTC
>JAFGIS010000285.1 GCA_016929495.1 Polyangiaceae bacterium
CCTCGGGGGGACGCTCGGCAGTGAACGGCGGATCCGGGCCGGGCGGCGCGCCTGCAGGCGGTAGCGGCGGCAGGTCTGCCACGGGCGGCAACGGCGGAGACAGCTCAGGAGGTGCCGCGACCGGCGGCCAGGGCGGAACCAGCGCACCCGGCACGTTCGTCAACAGCTACGACGGCGCCCGAGCGACGACCGTCAGCTTCGACCTCGGCTGGAAGTTCCATCTCGGCGACGCGAGCGGGGCGCAGGGCGCGACTTTCGATGATTCGTCCTGGACCGCCGTGGACGTGCCGCACGACTGGAGCATCTACCTGGCATTCAACCAGAACTCGCCGGCCAAGGAAGGCGGCGGGTACCTCGACGGCGGTCTTGGCTGGTACCGGAAGTCCTTCGACCTGCCCGCTTCGAGCTCAGGACAGAAGATCTATCTCCAGTTCGACGGCGTGTATATGGACAGCACCGTATACCTCAACGGTACCCAAGTATGCGCCCGTCCCTACGGGTACTCCTCCTTCGAATGCGATATCACGTCCAACGCCCAGGTGGGCGGCTCCAACGTGGTTGCGGTCAAGGTCAACAACCAACAGCCGAGCAGCCGGTGGTACTCGGGCAGCGGCATCTATCGCCATACCTGGCTCAAGACCACGGATCCCGTTCATGTGGCGTACACCGGCACGCAGGTCACGACGCCAGAGGTCTCGACATCGAGCGCCACGGTCAAGATTGCGGTGACGGTCCAAAACGACGGGACGAGCGCGCAATCGGTGACCGTGACGAGCTCGGTTCGCGATGCCTCGGGGGCGGAGGTGGGCACGGCCACATCGGAGGCCACGTCCGTTGCCAACGGGAAGACCGCCGACGTAACGCAGACCGTGACCGTAGCCAACCCGAAGCTCTGGTCGACCACGACGCCCAACATGTACTCGGTGGTCACGAGCGTATCGGTGGCTGGCTCGGTCGTCGATACGTACACGACGCCGTTTGGCATTCGCACCTTCGCGTTCGACGCCAACTCGGGCTTCTCGCTGAACGGCACCAAAATGAAGCTCAACGGGACGTGCAATCACCACGACCTGGGTGCCCTGGGCGCGGCCGTGAACTACCGGGCCCACGAGAAGCGTCTGCAGATGCTCAAGGACATGGGCGGCAACGCCATTCGCACCTCGCACAACCCGCCCGCGCCAGAGCTGCTGGACATCGCCGATCGCCTCGGACTGCTGGTCATGGACGAAGCCTTCGACTGCTGGTACGCGGGCAAGAACACCTACGACTACGGGCGATTCTACAATCAATGGTACGAGGCGGACGTCCAGGGCTACGTCGCCCGCGACCGAAATCACCCGAGCGTCATCATTTGGAGCATTGGCAACGAGGTGGCACAGGCCGGGGACAAGGCCGCCGTGCAGAAGTTGATCGACGCCGTTCACGCGAAGGACACGACCCGCCCGACGATCCAGGGGTACGCGGCTTGGGTGGGCGCGGACAGCATCACCGGCCTCGAAGGCCTCGTGGGGATCAACTACGCCCCGGATCGATACGACTCGGTTCATACATCCAACCCCAGCTACAAGATGCTCGCCAGCGAGTCGTCCTCAGGGCTGCGCAGCCGCGGCATCTACAACAACAACAACAACCAGTGCTCGTCCTACGACGACAACGCGGCCGGCTGGGGCGCGACCGCCGAAGCCTCGTGGAAGAACGTCAACACGCGGGCCTGGATTGCCGGTGAGTTCATTTGGACCGGCTTCGACTACATCGGCGAGCCCACGCCCTACGTCTGGCCCTCCAAGAGCTCGTACTTCGGCATTATCGACACCGCGAACTTCCCGAAGGACGTCTTCTACTTCTACCAGAGCAAGTGGAACGCGAGCGGGCCGCCCATGGTCCACATCGTTCCCATGAACTGGACCAACTGGAACAACGGGCAGGCGGTGAAGGTCCTGGTCTACACCAATGCCGAAAGCGTCGAGCTGTTTCTCAACGACAAGTCCCAGGGGTCGAAGACCATGGACATCGCCAGCACCAGCAAGCTCCAGTGGTCCGTCTCGTTCGCGTCGGGTACCCTGGAGGCGCGGGCCTCGAAGGGCGGTACGGTCGTTGCGACGGACACGGTGCAGACCGCCGGGGCCGCGGCGGCGTTGGCCCTGATACCCGACCGCGATTCGATCGCGGCCGATGGGCGCGACCTTTCCTTCGTCGAGGTCGACGTCGTGGATGCGCAAGGCGTCATCGTCCCGCAAGCCAACAACAAGATCGACTTTGCGATCGAGGGCCCGGGCACCATCGTCGGGGTGGACAACGGAGACGCGACGAGCCACGAGTCGTACAAGGGCAACTCACGGTCCGCTTTCAGCGGGAAGGCGCTCGTCATCGTTCAGTCCACGACGACGCCCGGAACGGTCACGGTGAAGGCCAGCTCCGGATCGCTCACTGCCGGATCGGTGGAGATCGTCACGGCGGCACCCTGACACGCCGGTCCGAGTCGTGGAACGGTCCATGGTGGGGCGGAACCCCCGGGGCGCGGACCCGAGACACAGATAGAACCCATTTCGAACATCGCGACCACCACCTTGCCGGCTCGTTCGCGCAATATGGAGTGATCGCACAAGCGGTCACGGCTCGAACCGGCGCTGATCAGGAGGACCCGTGCAACGCTCAGATTCTGGCTCTCGGTTGGCTCTTCTGTCTGCCGTGGTGTGGATGTCCGCGGCGATGTCTGCTTGCTCGACGTCGGGCTCGTCGGAGAATGTCGGAAGCGGGGGCGGCGGTGGTTCCGATGGGGCGACCGGCTCGGGCGGCGGCGCGGCAACCGGCGGTGCCATCGCCTCCGGCGGGCAGACGGCTCCCGGGAGAAGTGGCAGCGGCGGCGTGAGTTCGAGCGGTGGCCGGGTAGGCTCGGGTGGCGCCAGCGGAACGGGGGGTCGTTCCGAATCCGGCGGAACCGCCAGCTCGGGTGGCAGCACTGTGGGCGGCGCGGGCGGAGGGCCTGGTTTGGGTGGTGCCACCAGCGCGGGAGGTGCAGCGACAGGTGGGCAGTCGGAACCGGGCGGCCGCACGGGCTCAGGCGGCCGCACGGCATCAGGCGGCCGCACGGCATCAGGCGGCGCGACCGGAGCGGGCGGTGCGACGGTGACGGGCGGTGCGACGGTGACGGGCGGTGCGACGGCGACGGGCGGTGCGACGGCGACGGGCGGTGCGACGGGCGAAAGCACTCTTCCGGGTGACGTTGCCAAGGCTGCAGGAACGCCCTTCGTTGCCGCACACGCCATGACACGCGCGCTGTTCGCCTCCTACAATGGTCCGCTGTTCAAAGCCTTGCGCGTGTCCGACAAGCAGGAGCAGGACATCGGCGTCGTGGCTGCAGGCGGGCTCGTGGACTCCAACGCCCTGAGCGCGTTCTGCTCCGGCACCACCTGCAAGGTAACTGCCTTGTACGACCAGTCCGGAAACGGCAACGACATGTGGAGAGGGGACACGGCCGCGAATGCCCCCATGGATAACGGTGAAGCGCCGAAGCTCTGCGACCTGATGGACATCGAGTACTGGCAGATGTCCGACGGAACGAAGGTGCCCATCGCCCTGGAGCACGGATGGGAGCCCGATCTGGTATGGAAGAGCGTCTCGCAATGCCTCAGAAACCGGGACAAGACCAAGAACATGCCTGTGGGTGCCGAGCCGCAAACCGAGTACGCCATCTTCCATAACAAGTACGTGAATGCGAACTGTTGCTTCAACTACGGCAGCACGGGAAACCTCATTCACTACACCGGCCCCGGCACGTTGAGCGCGATCACACTCTCGAAGATGACGTTCTGGACCAAGGGCACCGGCGACGGACCCTGGCCCATGTTCGACTGGGAACAGGGCGTGTATGCCGGCAACATCTGCAAGTGCAATTCCGGAGCGGGCTGCCAAGAGTGCACTGCCACCGGCGAGAACCCGAATCCCTCCGTCCTGCACGATATCGTGACGGTGTTCGGCAAGCACGACGGGACCGCTCACTGGCAGCTGAAGTCCGGCAACGCCAAGTCGGGCGCGCTCTCGGTCCACGTCGACCTGCCCACCCTGCCCAAGGGGTACTCCCCTCTCAGACAGGAAGGTGGGCTGGGGCTTGGTGAAGGGGGCGCGGGCGACTCCGGCGGTTCGGGCGGCTTCTCCGAAGGAGCCGTCATTGCGGGAGAAACCAGCGACGCAACGGACGACGCCATCCAGAAGAGCATCGTGAGCGTCTACGGCAAGTAGTCAGCGGCCAAGGGTACCCAGATGAACCGATCGGAAGATTTCATGCGAAATGGACTTGTCGGACTCGCCAGCGCGATGGTGGTGGTCGGCGCGGCGATGGCGACCGCTGGCTGTAGCAGCAGCGGGGAAACCGCGGGCACAGGCGGGACCGAGAGCACAGGCGGAAGCTCCAGCAGCGGTGGGACCGTGGGCACGGGCGGGACCGAGAGCACAGGCGGAAGCTCCAGCAGCACGGGTGGAGGCACGAGCGGAGGCTCGGTCACGAGCCTGAGCGGCACCGTGGCGCTCAGCGCCTTGACAGCAGCAGAGGCCGCTCAGCTCTGCAGCGACGCCGTTGCCTACTACCGGAGCGCCATCGACCGAGCTTCCCTGTGCAAGTGGCAGGGGCTGGCCTTCGGGGTGTCGAGCAGCGCGCCCACGGATGCGAAGTTGCAGGAGAACTGCGCGGGCCAAGAGACCACCTGCCTGCAAGCCGATCCGCAGAGCGCCAGCTGCAGCGAGATACCTTCGCCCTGCACGGCGACGGTCGCCGAGTACTCGGCCTGCATCACCGACCAGGCCGCTGCCTTCACCCAGGGCGTGAGCACGCTGCCCGGCTGCGCCACGGTGACGACCGCGGACAAGCCTGCGCTCTGGGAGTTCATGACCGCCGAGCTGCCGGCGAGCTGCACGTTGCTCGACGCCACGTGTGCGGGCCTGAACCCTCCGCCTCCCGGCTAGGTGCGTCCAGGGTGACGCCTGGGCAACACGAGTCTCCCGATATCGAAATCATCTAGACGGATCCATCGGGGCCACACCGACCAGAAGGCAAGGACGCATACCATGCATCGGAAGACGAGACGACTACTGTCCATGGCAGCGATCGGTTTGCTGGCGGTGCCACTGTTCACCCAAACCGGAGCAGCGAACGCCGCGGACGCCACGGTGGATGTGACGGCCACGAAGCAGATCATTCGTGGATTCGGCGCATCCAGTGCATGGTGTGGCACCCTCAGCACTTCGATCATGGATTCTCTCTTCAAGGATCTGGGGTACTCCATTCTCAGAGTACGCATTGAAGAAAACGTAGGCGACGGTTGGTCGAGCGGCAACTACAGCGCCTGGGCGCCGGAGCTGGCCAACGCCAAGAATGCGATCGCAAGGGGCGCCATCGCTTTTGCGTCTCCATGGAACCCACCGGCTTCGATGAAGAGCGGCGGCAAGCTGATGACCTCCAAGTACGGTGATTACGCAGAATACCTTCAGGCTTACGTGAAGTACTTCGCCGACAACGGCGCGCCATTGTACGCCATCTCCATCCAGAACGAACCGGACTATGCCAACGACTGGACGGCTTGGACCGCGACCGACCTACTGGACTTCCTCAGGGCACATGGAGCTGCGCTGTCGAGCACCATCAAGGTCATGATGCCCGAATCCTTTCAATTCATCCACGCCATGTCCGATCCGTCACTCAACGACGCGACCGTCGCGTCCTACATCTCGATCATAGGGGGGCATCTCTACGGCGGCAGAATCCAGGACTACCCTCTGGCACGCAGTCTCGGAAAGGACCTGTGGCAGACGGAGAAATACTTCGACGACGATCAGATGTCGAACATCATGAACATGGCGAAGGAAATCCATGATTGCATGGTCACCGGGTCCATGAATGCCTATGTCTATTGGTGGATCACCTGGGACAATGGTTTGTGCACCTCCAGCGGCACGCTGTTCAAGAGGGCTTACGTGCTCGGTCAGTTCGCGAAACACATTCGTCCCGGATACTACCGGGTCGACGCCACCGCGAATCCGGCGACGAACGTCAGCGTGAGCGCCTACAACGCCCATGACAAGATCGTCATCGTCGCCATCAACACCGGGAATGCGTCTGTGGACCAGAACTTCGTCCTGCGCAGCGAAACCGCGTCCGAGATAGCCTCATGGCAAACGACCGCGAACAGCAATATGGTGGCCGGTCAGACGTACCAGGCACCGACCGGCTCGTTCACGGCAGCGTTGCCCGCTCAGAGCATTAGCACTTTCGTCGGCACCCTCGGCACGCCGACCGGTTCCGGCGGCGGTGCCTCGGGTGGGGCCAGCGGGACGGGCGGCAGCGGCATCGGAGGAACCGGGGACGGCGGCGGCGCGCTGGCCGGTGGCGGGGGCGGCGGAGTCGCCGGCGAGGGAGGAGCAAGCACCCGAGGAGGCAGGCCCGGCTCGGGCGGTCGTGGTGGGGCTGGCGGTACATCGGGCGTCGGCGGAGCCGTCACGGCGACGGGCGGCAGGCTCGCCTCGGGGGGCCGTGCAGACTCAGGCGGTTCGGGTGGCGCGGCTGGTGGATCTGGAGGGACTCCCACGGCGCCTGCGGGTGGTACGGCCACTGGCGGAAACAGCGCGCCAGCTGCGACGGGTGGCGGCGGTGGCAGCAGCGCGCCAGCGGCCACAGGCGGCACCGGCAGCAGCAGCGTGCCCGCGCCCACGGGCGGCACCGGGGCCAGCGCCAACCCCGGGGCCACGGGGTCTGATGACAAGTCGAGCGGTTGCGGTTGCGTCGTTGCCGGCAGAGACGCGGGGGCAGACGCGCGCAGTCTCGGTGCTGGCATCGGGGCCCTCCTGGCGCTTTGCGGCCTTGCCTTAGCGCGGAGGCGGGCAAGCGCGAGTCCGCGCGTTCCGAAGCCTGCGCCGCTGGGACGAGCCATCCGGCATCACCACGGATCGACGAAGGAATCTCCATGACCATTCGACTCGACATTGGACAGCTACTCCCCAAAGATCGCGTTTTGCTGCTCGCCATCGCCGTGGGTTTGTCGGCATCGTTCGCATGCGGAACCTCGGACAGCGGCGATCCCGCAGGAAGCGGTGTCGGAGGCGGGACGGAGACGGGAGGCAACGCGCCAACCGGGGGCGCGACGATGGGGTCCGGCGGTCGCACCGACGTCGGCGTGGGCGGACGCGACTCGTCGGGAGGGACAGTGGCTGGAGGCGCCCCGACGGGTACGGGAGGTCCAGGGACCACGCCCGCCAGCGGTGGTCAAGGTGAGGGAGGCACCACGAAGAGCACGGGCAGCGGCGGTCAGACCGCCCAGGATACCGGTGGCCAAGGCCTAGGCGGTGAGACGACCGCACCGGGCAGCGGTGGTCAGGCCCTCGGTGGAAGCGGGCAGACGGGCGGCACGGTCGGTAGGGGTGGCCGATCCGCGGGCATCGGCGGTGGCAGCGCAACGACCGGTGGCACGACCGGTTCAGGTGGGCAATCCACGAGCGGTGGCCAAGGCGGCGCAGCAGCCGGAGGCACATCGGCCGTCGGTGGACAGACCGGCGCGGGGGGGGCGACGGGTTCCTGCGTTCCGACCAAGACGTGGGGCACCGCCGATCCGGCCAAGCCAGGGCCGTTCGAGATCCAGGTGGAGAACAACATCGGGCCCGCGGCTGGGGAACCGGATGAGCGCTGGGACAACCAGGTCCCCCACTTCAACCTCTACCGCCCCAAGGATCTGTCCCAGGGCTACTGTCATCCCATCGTCACCTGGGCCAATGGCACCGGCGATCAGCCTCCCACCTACGAGGTTTTGATCAAGCAGCTGGCCACCCACGGTTTCGTCGTGGTTGCTTCGCTCAGCTCCCAGTCGGCCAAGGGGACTCCACTCCCGCAGATCGCAGGCATCGAGTGGATGATCCAGGAGAACGAGGATCCTTCGAGTCCGCTCTATCACCACCTCGACACCGCCCATATCGGCGCGACCGGTCACTCCCAGGGCGGCGCCGCCACGACCCTGGCGGGTGCGGATCCCCGCATCACCGCGATCGCGCCGATCTGCGGTTCGAGGGCGAACATCACGCTTCACGGTCCCGCCGCACTGCTCTGCGGCGGCTCGGACACCATGGTTTCGTGCAGCAGCGTCGAGAGCGCGTACGACACGATCAACGACGTGCCGGTCATGCTGTTCAACTCCCTCGCCGACACCCACGGGAGCTGGATCGGATCGATCCAGAACCCCTTCATGGTCGCCGTGACCGGTTGGATGCGCGTGCACCTGATGGGCGACACGGACAACCGCAGTCTATTCTACGGGGCCAGCTGCAAGTTCTGTTCGGACAGCCGCGTGAGCCTGAAGCGGAAGATGATGGACGAGTAGATTCCGACCGGTAGCCGGCGTCTCTGGACGTTCGCCTCGCGGTTCCCAAGGAGTCCGATGCGACGCGATGTCCGTGTGAGCCTTCTCGATGAAATGCCAACACCTCAGTCGCAACACCTTTCTCTGGCTGGCCGCATTCCTCGGGCCCGTCGTAGCGTGCGGGGCCTCGGGCTCCGATTCGTCCGGAGGCGCAGGAACAACGGCCTCGGGTTCGGGCGGGACGCCCAGCACCGGAGGCGCGAGCGGCGGACGCGCGAGCGCAGGTGGAACGAACGGCTCGGGCGGTAGCCTGACCAGCGGCGGCTCGGTCGCGTCGAGCGGCGCTGCCACGAGCCCAGGTGGAACGGGTGGCGCGGGCGGCGCCGTGAGCAGCGGCGGTTCGCTCACCAAGAGCGGAGGAGCCACGAGTGCGCCCACGGGAGGCATCACGGGCAGAGGCGGTGGTGGCGGCGCAACCGGGAGCACCGGCGGTGTATCGGGCGGAGCCGGCAGCGGCGGAGGCGGCGGTCGAACCGAAGCTTCTGGCGGTGAGGACACCCGTTCGGGCGGGACCTCGGCTGGCGGCACGGCCGCGGGTGGCACCTCCGGCGGTTCGGGGGCCAGCGGCGCGACCGGCGCTTCCGGCGGCGCGAGCGGTACGGGCGGAAGCTCCGGCTCGGGCGGCGGAACGAACGTCCTGGGGCCGTGCGACATCTACGAGGCGGGCGACACGCCCTGCGTTGGCGCCCACAGCACGGTGCGGGCTCTCTACGGCGCGTATGACGGCAAGCTCTATCAGGTCCGGCGTGCCGACAACACCACCCGGGACATCGGTGTCCTCACTCGCGGCGGGGTCGCCGACGCGGCCGAGCAGGAAGCGTTCTGCGCCGGCACTCAATGCACCCTATCCATCATCTACGACCAGTCTCCCCAGCACAACGACCTGACCCGTACCACCGGCGGATGGATAGGGGATTTTGCCAAGGAAGCCGACGCGGCGGGCATCCAGATCACCTTGAACGGCCACACCGTCTACGGCGTACACATTCCGCTGCTGGAAGGTCTGAATGGGACGGGCTACCGGAACAACGAAGCTACGGGAACGGCAGAAGGCGACGAGCCCGAGTCCATGTACATGGTCGTCAACGGTAGAGCATTCAGCGACGAATGCTGCTTCGACTACGGCAACGCCGAACGGAACAGCCTGAACAACGGCAGGGCGACGATGGAGGCGATCTACTTCGGGAACTGCACGGCCTGGGGGAGCGGAGAAGGAAGCGGCCCCTGGGTCATGGCCGACCTCGAGGAGGGCCTCTTCTCCGGACAGGGCCCTAGAGTGAATACGGCCAACACCTCGCTCGACTTCGACTACGTGACGGCCACGTTGAAGGGCCAGCCTCACCAGTGGGCGATCAAGGCCGGCGACTCGCAGTCCGGCGGGCTTACGAAGATGTACGAAGGCCCATATCCGAACGGGTACGATCCCATGAAGAAGGAAGGTGCCATCGTTCTCGGTACCGGAGGCGACAACAGCTACAAGGGCGTCGGTGACTTCTTCGAGGGTGCGATGACCACGGGCTACGCGTCCGATGCGACCGAAGACGCCGTTCAAGCCAATGTCGTCGCTGCGGGGTACGGCCGCTGAAACCCACTCGCTGGGAGCACTCGTATTGCTCAGCTGCAGCAGATTCGCAGGACACGCAGGTCCGTGGGCCGAACCGTGCCACACTTCACGGGGACAACCCGGTCGCCGGTACCGCTGCGGGGCAGCTCCGGACTCTATCCGGATCCCGTGTGCCGTCTGCCGGTGCGGCGACGCGATGCTGAGCCGTCCTGGCCCCGTCAAGGCTCTGCCCATGGAGCGTCCCAATGTAGTGATGGAAGACGGGCACGTCACGCACTTCACCTTTGCCGTAACGGACGTCAACAAGGACGAGGGGAACAACTGCTGCTCGACCGGAAGCAAAATCATCGTCGTCCCCTTCGACGGCGTCGGCTTCGATGCCGACAACGCTGGCCAGACAGGGGGAAGCGGGGGCGCTGGCGGCGGCGGCGGAAGTGCTGCAGGGGGCACCGGCGGACGGGGCACGGATGCGGGCGCCGGCGGCAGCGGCGGCAGGACAGGCCCGGATGGTGGCGGCGGCGGCACGAGCACTGCCGGCGCAAGCGGCCTCGATGCGGGCACCAGCGGCAGCGGCGGCAGGACAGGCCCGGATGGTGGCGGTGGCACGACCACTGCCGCCGGCGGTTCCGGCTCCGGTGCAACGAGCGGCAGCGGCGGAGCAGGCGGTGCCTCGGACACGGACGGACGCAGCGGCAGTGGTGGCGCTGGCACTGGCAGTGCGGGCACTGCCGGAAACATGGGCTCGGGCGGCTCGCCCGGCGTGGGCGGCGCCACCGGCACCGGAGGATCTAGCAGTGGCGGTAGCACCAACACCACGGGATCTTCCTCGGGCGGAGCCACGGGCGCCGGGACGTCGGCCAACCATTCGTCCTCCGGCTGTTCCTGCAGCATCGGCGAAGCCCGACGCTCGAACGGAGACGGCCTGGTGCTGGTTCTCGGGCTCCTCGCGTTCGCCGCACGCAGGCAGGGCCGCAAGACGCGCTCCCGTGGCTGCGCTTCCTGCGATTTCGACCCCTCAGGCGCGCCCGGCCGCAGAGGGGTGCGCCGGTCGTTCGAGAAAGGGTATCGTCGATGAAGCGACGCTCGACGTTCTTCCTCGCCGTCAAGCTCGTGGCCGTGGCGTCCCTGACGGTCGGTCTCGCTCCGGCGGTGCAGGCTGCCCCGCAGCAGTGGATGGACTACTTCCAGGCTACGCCCATCGTCGGTTCCCTGTCCTCGACCTGTTGGGGAGCCGCTCAAGTCGGGCCCCGTGATCCGTCGAATGGCTTGGAAGACAAGGCCATGACCAGCTGGAACTACTGGGACGGCGGCATCATCAAGGACGAGCAAACCGGCGTCTACCACATGTTCGCTTCTCGCTGGAGCCAGTCGAACGGTCACAACGGGTGGATGTCCGATTCGCATTGTGTGCATGCCACGAGCACCGACCTTTACGGACCCTATGCCGACGAGGGTCTGTGCTTCACGGACAACGGTGGCATGTGCCACAACGTGAACGCGCTGGAACTGAAGGCGGGCGACACGAGCGGGAAGGCGTTCGCCATCACCTGCAGCGGATCCGTGGCAGGGTCCGGGCGCGTCTACGGCGCCGACTCCTTGGAGGGACCCTGGACGTACCTCGGCGACCTCAAGCTCGATACGAACGGATACGACGTTCGCTTCAGCAGCGGCGACAACTTTCGCACCATCCTGCGTCCGGACGGAAAGTACGAGTGCATCAACGGCACCATCGGTCTTTCCGACAACGTGCTCGGCACGTACGAGGCGCAGATGGCAGGCAAATTCACGGATGTCGTTCCCGGACACATCGTCGACTCGTGCCGGAACAACATGGAAGATCCGTACCTGTTCCATTCGGGCAACCAGTACCACGTCTTCTACAACTGCTGGTCCGCGAAGAAGGCCTACTTCTACAGCTCCCCGGATGGCATCCACGATTGGAAGATGGAGGAGGGCTACGGCTACGATCCGACGTCAGACATGGTTCGCTACACGGATGGCACCGTCAACCACTGGGAGTTGCTCGAACGCCCCAGCGTCTACCTCGAAGACGGCCACGCGGTGGCCATGACCTTCGCGGCGATCAACGTGCCCAAGGACCAGGATACGCCCAATTCCGGAAACGGCAGCAAAGTCATCGTCGTCCCGGTCGATGGCCCGTCCTTCGATTCCGGAGGCCCCCCCGGCAGCGTCGTCGCAAGTGGCGGGGCAGGTGGCGGCCCCGATGCGGGCTCTGGCGGCAGCGAGGGCGGCCGCGGCGGCGAGGGCGGGTCCAGCGCCGGGAGTGGCGCCACTACGCCTTCCGGCACGAACACCGGGGGAAACACCGGCACCGGCGGAGCTACCAGCATTGCTGCGGGCGGCAACGCCGGCACCGCCGGTCGCGCCGAGGGCGGGACCAGCGCCGGGAGTGGCGGCACGGCTTCTTCTGGCTCGAGCACCGGGGGAAACATCGGCACCGGGGGAGCCACCAGCATCGCCCCGGGCGGCGCTGCTGGTCGCGGCGAGGGCGGGTCCCGCGCCGCACCGGCTGCGGGCGGAACCAATGGCACCGGCGGCCACTCGGGTACGGTTGACTCCGCAGGTGGGGCGCGCAGCTCGGGTGGATCGCCGGCGCACGGAGATGGCGGCTCGGTCGCAGAGACGGGCGGCACAGCTGGAACTCTCGGCGGTGGTGCCGGCCACGGCGGAGCGGTGCCTGCGAACGACAAGAGCAGCGGCTGTAGCTGCACAGTCGGCCCAGGAAGGACGCATTCGTCGCGCGGCCCACGTCCCGCTTTGCTTCTTCTCGGACTCTGCGCGCTGGCCTGCGCCGATCGGCGGAGGCGGCGTTGTCGGCGACAACCGGCGAGGCCAAAATGCCGCGGGGCCCGGGCCGTGAAGATGATGATCTTACCTGGGAGGAATCGATGACACGCAGGCGCTGTTCACACAAGTTCACGGTTGCCGCACTGGCGATTCTGGCCGCCTCGTGCACGTCCGACAACGCCCAGAACAGCGGCAGCGGTGGATCCCCAAGCGTGTTCTTCGTCATGAACGATGCGAACGACGGCCTTGCGCGTATGCGCCGACGCAACAGCTCGGAGATTCAGTGCTGGAACGTCGAAGCCTTCCACTTCGGTCACCTTTGCGGGCGAAGCGTCCGGTTACGTGAACTTCGTGCTCGGTCCCGGGACGCACACGCTTGCGGCGCGAGCCTTGCTAGGGCAAACACGCAGCGTGAACGCAAGACACAGATAGACCCCATTTCGAACATCGCGACCACCACCTTGCCGGGCGGTTCGCGCAATAATGATGGACGAGTAGACTCCGAGCGGCAGCCACGGCATCCACTCGGCCAGCATGCAGCCTGACTGGGAATGACCCGCGACGAGACCCTCGATGGGCACTCCGACCTTCTCGACAGATACACTGCTCAGTCGCGGAACCTCTCTCTGGTTGCCAGGAGGGGCTCTGAAACCCATTCGTTGGGCGAGCGCCGTTCGGCGGGCACGGCTCGGCGCCCTGGTGTGGGCGGCCGCAGGTCTGCTCGCGGCATGCGGTGGGGGGTCCAGCCAGAAGGACTCTGCGGGTGGGTCTCGAGGCGCGGGTACAACGACCGGCGGCGCAGCAGCAGGAGGGAGCAACTCGACGGGCGGCACCTCCAACCCGATGGAATCGGGAGGCGGCGGGACGGGTGGCGCTGGGACCGGGCCAGCCACGGGTGGGTCTGGCCCACCCGCGTCAGGTGGCACTGGCGGCAGCTCGGCCGGCGGCACGCCGGGCGGCGGCACCGTATCGAGCGGCGGACACTCCACGGGCGGCTTGGCTGGGGCTGGCTCGCCCGCGGGTGGTTCGTCCACCGGTGGCTCCTCGAGCGGCGGCACCCCGAGCGGTGGCTCCTCGAGCGGCGGCACCTCGAGCGGCGGCACCTCGAGCGGCGGCTCCTCGAGCGGCGGCACGTCGAGCGGTGGGCGCTCGAGCGGCGGCACGTCGAGCGGTGGGCGCTCGAGCGGCGGCACGTCGAGCGGCGGCACCGCCTCGGGTGGAGCGGGTGGCACGACAGGACCGGACCAGATCGTGACCATCCGCAACGGCGGATTCTGGCAAGACACGACGGGCAAACGAATCGAAGCGCATGGAGGTGGTTTCATTCTGGTTGGCGATACCTGGTATTGGGTCGGCGAGGACAAGTCGCACAACGCGGGCGAGTTCAAGGGCGTCGACTGCTATGCGTCCAAGGACTTGGTCACCTGGGAGTTGCGAAATGCGATCATCACACGCGACACCGCTACCGATCTGCAGCCCTCGGACCGCATCATCGAACGTCCCAAGGTCGTCTACAACAAGAAGAACGACAACTACGTGATGTGGCTGCACTGGGAGGGGGCCAACTACGCGACGGCGGAAGCGGGCGTGTTCACCTGCGACACGGTCGACGGCGACTACGAGCTCGTGCGCCACTTCCGCCCGAACAACAACATGTCCCGCGACGACACCCTGTTCAAGGACGACGACGACAAGGCCTACTTCCTGTCGGCGTCGAACGACAACGCGGATCTGGCGCTCTACGAGCTCAACGCGGACTACACGGACATCTCTCGCCAGGTCGCCACGCTATGGCCGGGGGCCTATCGTGAGGCTCCAGCGCTCATGAAAACGAACGGCCGCTACTTCATGATGACCTCCGGGGCGACGGGCTGGAACCCGAACCAGCAGCAGTACGCCACGGCGACGGCCATCGCGGGTCCTTGGAGCTCCCTCAGCAACATAGGAGACTCGAACGGCTACGACACGCAGACGACCTATATCCTACCGGTTCAGGGTAGCAGCGCCACGACCTACATCTACATGGGCGACCGCTGGCAGGACCCGGATCTGGTGAGCTCCAAGTACATCTGGCTGCCCCTGAAGGTCTCCGACAGCAAGCTGACACTCGACAAGTACGACACCTGGCAGCTCAATCTCACGACCGGTGAGTGGAGCGCTGGCGGGGGCTGAGTCTCGCACTTGCCGGCGTGCCGGCAGAGGCATTCGGGGCTGTCCACAAGATAGAAAGCGCGGGCCGTAGCCGTACCACCGTTCAAGCTGGCCCATCGAGCTACTTGCCGTACCCGCCAGCAACGATGCTGTCGACCCCTGGTACCACATGTCGTTGCCGTTCCCGGACTGGTCATAGACGACGGTGATGACGCACGGCGAACCGGAGCAGAAGGTGTCTTGCGGGGCCGTGTCGGCGATGCCACCAGCCGACAGAGTCAAGATGTCCTTCGTGGTGTCGTCCGAGCGCCTGACCTGATAGAGTTGCCCGTCGTACGTGCCGTAGAGCGCCCGCACCGTGCTGTGCGCGGCCACGCAGGGCGTGTCGGCACCTGCTTGGACATCGCAAGGCCCAGAATGGGGGCCTGTGGCGCCACCTGAACCTGTCGTCCCGCCCGCCACGGTGGCGCCGCCGGAACTGGTGGAACCGCCCGTATTGCCTTGCCCGGCCGTGCCGGGCACGCCCCCACTTGGCCGAGCAGCGCGAGCAAAGCGCCTGAAGCTTTCCGCCCGAGGCAAATGGGACGCCGCGAGTGCGCCACTTCTGTGGCGCGGCGCACTATAGAGGCTGACGCCATGGCCGCACACGTTCTTCGATGGGGCAAAGGCCCATCCCGACTCATTCGCCCAGGGGCCAACCGCGTAAGACCGAGGGTTGCTTCATCAACTGTCTTCGCGCTGTCTTTTCTGGTGGGATGTGGGGGCAACGAGTCGAGTAGGACCTCGTCCTCGGGCGGTATTCGGGCCGTCGGCGGTGACGGGACAAGCGATGGTTCCGATGGCTCGACCGGAGGCTCGGGCGGCTCGATCGGACGCGGGGGCGGGGGCACGCAAGGCGGTTCGGGCGCGGCTCCCGGCGACACCGGCGGCGATGCGGGACGGGGTGGTACGCGCGGATCCGGTGGAACCGAGGTGAAGACCGGTGGCGCTGGTGGAGACAGCTCGGGCGGAGCCGCGGCGGGTGGGGTCAGCGGCGGAATCTCTTCGTCCGGAGGCCGCCCGGGCAGCGGCGGAGCCGGGTCGGGTGGTGCATCTGCCGGCGGACGCTCGAACGGCGGCACGTCCGCCTCGGGCGGCCTTGGTACGGGCGGGGAAACACCCTCCGTGCACCCGTGTGAGCCAACCGCGGCTGCCGCGGCAGTCACCAGCATCTCGCTGGACGGCAATGACATCAGGAGCGACAACGTCAACGGCCTCACATTCAAAGGATTCGGCGTGCTCAGTGCCAACGGCACCAGCGAGCTCTTGATGGACTACAAGTCCGAGCAGCCCGAAGCCTATGCACGACTGCTCCGGGTCCTGTTCGGTGGCACGCATCCGATCATCACTCAGGTGAAGATCGAGATGGGCAATGACCGGAACAACTCCACCGGCCCCAACGCGGCCACCATGCGGCTGCAAAACGAAGCGGCGAACGTCCGGCGGGAAGCAGGCTTCCAGCTCGCAGCCGACGCCAAGAGGCTCAACCCCGACCTCAAGGTGAGCATCCTGCGCTGGAACGCTCCCGGCTGGGCCAACAGCAACGACAAGATCTACACCTGGTACAAGAACACCATTCTAGCGGCGTATCGCGTCTATGGCTACATGGTCGACTATGTCAACCCAGGCGTCAACGAGAGTGCGCCGGATCTCAACTGGACCAAGCAATACGCCGAGCAGGTCCAAGGGGATACCACCGGCTTCAACGACACCACGGAGCAAGCACTATACAACAGCATCCAGGTCGTCATATCCGACGAGGTCCAGGTCGGCTCCTTCGGCGATGACATGGTGAGCGACGCTGGCCTCAGGGATGCCGTATCGGTCGCCGCATACCACTACAACACGGATGACGACAGCGCGGGCAACTACAAGAAGCTCGCAGAGCAATACGACAAGGAGGTCTGGAACAGCGAGGCGCAGGCGACCTTCAGCAACACGGCCTTCCGTCCCGTCGCAGGCAGCGGTATCGGCGGCACCTACAGCGCCCTGGAAATGGGCAACACCATCATCAAAGGATTCGTCAATTCCCGTCGGACCCACTTCATCTACCAGCCGGCCATCGGCTCCTTCTACGAAGGCGGACAGTATTCCTACAAGGAGTTGCTGAGCGCCCGCGATCCGTGGTCGGGCTGGATCCACTACGACGCAGGCGTCGACGTACTGAAGCACTTCAGCTGGTTTGCGCAGGTCGGTTGGGAAGACCCGAGCAACAGCGCGGGGATCTGGAGGGTGGTGCCCCAGTCCAGTGACACCGGTGCGACGGGCACCAACCCCGTCAATGGACGCAACGGCACGCCCAGCTACATGACGCTCGCCGCTCCGGACAAGCGCGACTTCTCAGCCATCTTCGTCAACGACAGCGCGACCGCGCGAACCTACGAACTCCAGGCGACCAACATGGCTTTCACGGGCGACCCCGCCCTGGAGCTGTGGGAAACCCGCGCGGCCGACACCGGAAAGGCCTTCAACACCAACTACATGACGTACCTCTGCGACATGTCCGCGGACACGAGCGGCGTCTACAGCATCACCGTGAAACCCTGGTCGGTCGTCACGGCCACGACCTTGGTGGTAGCCGAAGATCCAGAATACAACGTACCCCTACCGGCAGAGAGCGCACGCACCGTGCTCGACACCGACGCGACCGGTTCCGCTCACGACACATCAGACACGATACTCTACGCCGACGATTTCGACTATTCCGCCAAGACGGTCCCGGTGATCGGGCCGGGCGGTGAGATCACGGGGAATGAAGACTACATCACGTCCCGCGGCGGGCCCCAGAGCGTGATCCCTCGCTACGTGTCCGACCGCAACGGTGCGTTCGAAGCCTTTCTTCCCAATGGCTCTACCGACTACGTCCTGCGCCAGCAGTTGGACCAATCCGCTGCGGCGCTGGGCGGCACGTGGAACAACGGTGATCCCATCACGGGCATCGGGGACAAACGGTGGCTCAACTACAAGGCCAGCGTCGATGTCTCGTTCGAGAATAGCAGCACCCAGAACGGAAAGAACTACGCTGCCATCGGGGCCCGGCAACAGGGAGGCGGCAGCTCGCACACGATGAGTGGCACGCCCTACTTCCTGAAGTACTCGTTCGACGGCAGCTGGCAATTGCTCGTCGACGGCACGGCCGCGGCGAGCGGAAATGTCGTGAGCGGTTCGGGCGGCGTGACGGTCGCGGGATTCGAGGCGCGCTACGACGCATGGCACAACCTTGCGCTCCAAGTCGTAGACGACGAAGTGACCGCCTACTTGGACGGCCAGACGCTGGCCACCTACACCGATCCGGATCCGAGACTGTCCGGACGCGTCGACCTGGCCAGCGGCTACTACTACACGCGTTTCGATAACCTGAAGGTCGAAACCGTCGCCGGGTCTCCGCCCTACTACTCCGAGCTTCTGGACGACCAGGAGACGGTCGATCTCGGTTCGCCGCCGGCTGCCAAGCTAATCTACGGTGGCTCGTGGTCGCATACCAACGGCGAAGACATGTACAACTACATGCGTTCCCTCTCCAAGGGGAGCACCGGCGCTACGCTAGCGTACACATTCACGGGTACGGGACTGGATATCCTGGGTCCCAACAACGGTTCGGCGAAGCTCGAAGTCACCGTGGACGGGCAAGTCGTCAGTGCGTCGGCGAACACGATGGCTTCCCGGCAGTGCTATCAGACATTCACGCTGCGCGACCTTGGTGCCACCGCACATACGGTTCAGTTCAAGGTGTCCAGCGGCACGCTGACCGTCGACGCCGTGGGGGTGGTTGCGGCCCCGAGCCAATGATCCAGTGCTGCTTCAGCTCCAGACACTGCCGCGCAAGGCAGTCGGTCGGAGTCACAAGCGGATCCTACTTCGAACATTGGGATCATCGAGCACCAGGGTTCGGGGTGATACGCGCATGGGGTCGGGGGCTTCGGTGCTTCGTTCCTTCCTCTGAAACAGACACGAAAGGCTTTCGTCATGAACCGTAGCGCATCCCTCGCGGGTATCGCGTTCCTGGGTGCTGCGCCCTGGCTTGCCTGCTCCGAGAACAGCCAAGGCGACGGACCATCGAACACCGGGGGCACGGAAGCGGGGTCGACGCTTACGGGTGCAACGGGGAGCACTGCGTCGGGCGCAGGGGGCAAGGCCACCGGCGGTAGCCGAGCGCAAGGAGGCGGCGCGGCCGGCGGCACCACCGCTTCGGGCGGCATGGCCTCCGGAGGTGCTGCAGGACTGCCGGAGCCGCGTCGGGCGCAGGGGGCCGAGGCTCCGGCGGCACGACGACGTCGAGCGCTGGCGCGTCGGGCGACACCCGACCGACCGGCGGTGCGACTGGCGCGGGTGGCACGACGGCCGCCGGTGGGGTGAGCGCGTCCGGCGGCAGCTCCGGCGGCTCGACCGCGATCCCTCCGACCGTGGACAAGCCAAGCACCGACAGCACGTGGGACCAGGATCTCACCGAAGGCCCGAACGGTCCGATCCCGCTGATCGTCGTCGATCAGTTCGGCTACCGCACGACGGCCAAAAAGGTGGCCGTGATTCGCGATCCGCAGACCGGCTATGACAGCGACGTGAGCTTCACCCCCGGCTCACAGTACGCGGTCGTGAGCGAAGCTACCGGCGAGACGGTGAAACAGAGCGCGCCCGCCGCCTGGAACGGCGGCGCGACCGACACGCCCTCCGGGGACAAGGCGTGGTGGTTCGACTTCTCGGACGTCACGACTCCGGGCACGTACACGGTGGTCGATGTCGACAAGGGCGTCCGCTCGGTGCAGTTCGACATCGACGACAACGTCTACCGCAGTGTGCTCAAGCACGCCGTGCGCACGTACTACTATCAGCGTGCAGGCCCGCCCTCGAGATCGGCCATGACCCACGGACCG
>JAFGIS010000286.1 GCA_016929495.1 Polyangiaceae bacterium
AGGATGCCGGGTAACGCCCGGTAAGGGAAACCTTGAGGAAAGTGCCACAGAGAACAGTCCGCCCGACCCGTGTTTCGCGCTGTCGGGTAAGGGTGAAACGGTGGAGTAAGAGCCCACCGCGCGACCGGCGACGGTTGCGGCACGGCAAACCCCATCCGGAGCAAGGCCACGTACAGGGGTGCTTGAGGGTCGCCCGCCCGAACCCCGGGGTAGGCCGCTAGAGGCGCACGGCAACGTGCGCTCCAGAGGAATGATCGCCAACGCGCGGGGGGCGACTCCCGCGCGTTACAGAACCCGGCTTACGGAAGACTGCAACCGCGCCGGCGGGGCTTGTCCCCTGCCGGCGCGCGCTTCTCTTCAGACTGGCGCCTGGTCTCGCTTCACTGTGCCGCAAACACGAACGGCACGTTGACCGTGGTGCTGCCCCTCGAGGCGGGAAACTGCCAGCCGCGGACGCGGGCTTCGATACAACGGGCCAGCCCGCGATACCCAACGGGATCTCCGCCAGTGGTTGCGGACGCCACCTGTCCGTTCGGGGAGACAACCAGCGTCACCGAGACGCGGGCGGTCGTGGGCGCATTCGTGTCGCGCGTGTCCAGTGCGGGTTGCCAACAGCTTCGGTTCACGCTGCCCTTGTAGCGACTCACCGTCTTCTGCAGAGTATCCGCGTCGAGTCCCTGGCCCGACGACGAGCCTGCTCCGCGTCCGTCGAGGCTGCTGCTCGGTCCGCTGCTCCGCCCCGCAGAAAGGCCACGCAAGCCGGTGAGTCCCTGTCCCGGAGAGCTGTGCGCCTGCGCTGACGAACTCGTGTTGCGCGTCACGGTGCTGTGCGTGCTCTTCGCCCCGGAACCCTTCGGTGAGGCCGGCGTCTCCGCCGCGGGGCTCTCCGGCGCCTTGGCGAGAGTCGCCTGCGCGGCGCCAGAAACAGCGGGCGTGGCGGCTAGCACGGCTGCCTGCGACGGGTTCGTCGAGGTCGCGGAGGGACCGCCACTGAACACGACGAAGCCACCCGTGAATCCGCAGATCAGAGCCACACCCACGGCAAGCCAAGCTGCGGCGGGCACCCTCGGCGCTTTGGAGAGCCCGGCGATCTGCTCGATGGCCCCATCCACGTCAAGAGCGGCGGCCGCGGCTGCGCGCGGCCCATCGACGGCGAGCGAAGCCTCAGCGGGCCCGTTCTTGAACGGGTCGCCGAGCGCCACGCCGGCGGCCGCCGAAACCTGCAGCGCCGTCGGGCCAGGGACTATCTGCGGGCTCGAGTCCGTTCGCGACGTCGCCTCCTCGATCACCGCCAGCAGCTCTGGGTACTTCTTGAGCGGAGCCCAATCCGCGAAACCTTCACGCCAGACGAGCGAGTCCGGACCGACGACGCCCTGCGCCGCCTTCGTGCGCAGGTCGCTCAACCTGAGCGGTCCCGTGGGCACATCTTGAATGCCCACCCACCACTCGTCCCCTGAGACCATCTCTTCCGCGGCACCCGACGCAACGTGGTCCACGGCCCTGGCAAAGGCACCGGCGAGAGCCCCTGGCGGATCTGACCTCTGCTTGCTTGGGCGCCCGGACTCGCGGTGCGCGGTGGCCTGCCGCAACAACTCACGGGCGCGCTCTTCCGAGCCTGACGGCGATGCGTCGACCCGACCCGCTCCAGCGCTCGCTGCGACGGCAGGCCCGGCGGCTCCGATCCGGCTCCCGGACGCGGCGGGAGGCGGACCGGCCGTACGGGCCGGCCTCCGCGCCGGGGCTGCTTGGGTGTCTAGCCTACCACGACTCTCGGTCCCCCCGGCTCGTTCAGCCGACGCGCTCGGCACAGGACGACGCAGACGCGGCTCCCTTGGAGAAGGTCGAGCAGGGTCCGGAGCCGGAGGTGCGGCATCCGGCGCTGGAGGGCGCAGGGAGGCGAGGTGGGACGTCAGCGCGGTGACCGACGGTTGCGCGATGCGAATGACGAACCCGCAGTTGCGGCAGTGGATCTTTACGGACCGCCCCGCGACCTTCTCCTCGGAGATCTGATACTTGGCATTGCAGTTGGGGCAGAGGAACTTCATTCGCGTGAGCGCTCTGCTCGGCTACTCGGGATCCACTTGGTGCGTTAGCCCGGTGCCGGCTCGTGTACGACACCACCGCTACAGGAGGTTGATCAAGTGCTCCTTGATGGACTTCCGGGTGGCGTCATCGGGGGCCAACGACAACGATCGCTCCCACATCTCGGCCGCCTTGTTGCGAAACCCTGCCTTCTGATAGAGCACTGCGAGATTCTTCACGGCCGGGAAGTGCCGGGAGTTTATGCCGATGGCCTTCTCGAGCTCGCCGATGGCTTCGTAGACCCGGCCGAGCTTGCCGTACAGCAGGCCAAGATGGAGGTGCAGGCGGTACGCCAAGGGGTCGATCTCGGTCCCGCGCAACAGATGCGCGACCGCTTCTTCGGCGCGCCCGGCGCGGTAGGCGGCGACACCGGCGGCCAGAGCCTTCTCGGCTTCTTCGGACAGAGCCTCGTCCTCCGGCACGCCGGGGGCCTGCGCCAACGAAGCCGCCGAGTCGCTCACACAGTGCTCCACCGCGTCGACGATTTCGTTGATCTTGAAGGGCTTCTCGATGAAGTACTCGACTCCGCAGCTCTGCTTCAGATCCTCGGCGTAGCGCCAGCCGCGGTAGACAGCACTGATCATGATGATGGGGATATGCCCGTAGCGCTTGCTCCCCTTGATGCGCCGGGCAATCTCGAAACCGTGCACTTCCGGCAAGATCGCGTCCAAGATGATGACGTCCGGGGCGCGGTCCTTGACGATCAGCAGTGCAGCAAGCCCCCTGTCAGCATCGAGCACACGGTAGCCCCGCGCTTCCAGCAGGCGGCGAAGCATTCGAACGATCTCCGGCTCATCGTCGACCACCAGGATGGTCTTGGCTTGAACGCTGGCGCTGATGCTTGGCCATTCACCCGGACGCTCACCAACGACGCTCAGATCCGGTGAGACCTCGCCGAAACCGCTGTCCTCGACTTCGTCAGAGCGGGACGCCTGGTGAAGGGTGTCGTCAACGACGACGCCCGGAGCGTCGTGAGCCGGAGGCTCCGATCCGGCAGTCGCGCTCGCCGCAGCTGTGTCCGAGACGTCCACCTCCGAGCCGCTCGCGTCGATTCCGAACCGGGTCAGCACTTCCCGCGGACAATTGCGGCCGACGAAGAACTGATGCCCGCACGCCTTGCGGTCATAGGCCTCTTGGATCATGTGAGTCAACGCCGACTGTAGCGCGACATAGGGGTAGACTTTTTTTCCGGTCACGAACTCAAGCTCGTCGATGACTTTCGTCTCCGCGGGGTTGCCCATGGCGACGAACAGCCGGTCATCTCGACTGAGGACGGGAATGATCAGGTGCTTCTCGGCGATTTCACGCGGCAGAAGCTCGAGTTCGTCGAGCCTCAGACAGATTTGACTCAGGTCGATGCCCGGGATGCCATGCTGCTCGCTCAGCGCCTTCAGTGCGTCCACCTCGGAGATGGTGCCCTGCTCAGCCAAGCGTGATGCGAGACGACCGCCTGCGGACTCGTCGCCCAGGACGCGCTCCAAGTCGTCCGAACTGATCCGACGCCGCTCGAGCAGGATGCGGCCGATTGTCTTCCTGCTCTGGTCCATGCGGCTCCGCAGTATCCCACAGAACCGCTGCCCGGGGCGAAGCCGCCCCAGACGCTGTGCGACCAACAGCGTTCACGCCGACCAGCCGACCTGCATTTCAAGACCGCATCAGCTGCATCTTGGCCTCGGCCCAGGAATCATAGCGGTTGGCACGGATCGCCGCCGCCGCCTCGGCCATCAGCGTCCCGTACAGGTACAGGTTGTGCAGCGTCAGTAGGCGGTGTCCCAGGATCTCTCCCCTCACGTACAGGTGCCGGAGGTACGCGCGCGAAAACCCTTTCCGGCAGGTGGGGCACTGACACTCGCTGTCGAGCGGTGCAGTGTCGTCCAGATAGCGAGCTTGTTTGATGACGATCTTGCCCGTGGTGAGGAAGGCCTGCCCGTTTCGAGCGTTGCGCGTCGGGAGCACACAGTCGAACAGATCCACTCCCGCGCCCATGGCGACGAGCAGATCCTCGGGCGTGCCGACGCCCATCAAGTAGCGCGCCCGATCGGCAGGCAGCTGCGGTGCGACCTTCGTCAGCGTCGCGTGCATGTCTGCGCGAGGCTCACCCACACTGAAGCCGCCCAACGCAAATCCATCGAAGGGCAGTCGTGACAGCGTCTCGATATGGCTCAACCGAAGCTCGACGTCCGTTCCTCCCTGGATGATGCCGAATACCGCCTGCCCCGGGCACCTCGCCGCCAGGCAACGCTCGGCCCAACGCGTCGTACGTTCGATGGCTGCGACCACCTCCTTGCGCTCGGCGGTACCCGGCGGGCAGACGTCCAGCTGCATCGCGATATCGGAGCCGAGCAGACCCTGGACCCGCATCGACTCCTCGGGAGACAGCAGGCGTCGGGAACCGTCCAGATGCGATGAGAACTCGTAGCCTTGTTCACTTAGCTTAGCGCGGCTCGCCAGTGAGTATGCCTGGAACCCGCCGGAGTCAGTAACCACCGCATAGGGCCAACGCGCGAAGTCATGGACCGTTCCGTGCCGTGCTACCACCTCTGCCCCCGGACGCAGCCAGAGATGGTAGGTGTTCATGATCACCATCCGCGCGCCGCTCGCCGCCACTTCTTCGGGAGTGAGCGCCTTGACACTCGCTTGCGTGGCGACAGGCATGAAGGCGGGTGTGGGTACGTCGGCATGACGCGTGCGGAGCACGCCACAGCGGGACCGACCACTCACCGCGCGGACCTTCCAGTCGGCGCTGACACGACGGGGCGCGATGAGCTCGCTCGATTCTTTCACGGTGCCTCGTCGGGCAAGCGTCGCGGCAACCACATCGCATCGCCGTAGGAGAGGAACCGGTACCCGGCGCGCAGCGCGGCATCGTAGG
>JAFGIS010000287.1 GCA_016929495.1 Polyangiaceae bacterium
CCTCCACCGGCGGCACCACCTCCACCGGCGGCACCACCTCCACCGGCGGCACCACCTCCACCGGCGGCACGGATCCGTGCTCACCCCAGCCTCCGCCGAGTGACGGCGTCATCGCTGATTTCAACGAGTTCACCGCCGGTACGACCTGGACCTCGGGCGAACAGGACTGGGGCGACGCCGACCTCTCGGGCACGACGGACACCTACGGGTTGGCAGGAGCCCTCACGGCAACCATCACGAGCGGACACGCCCTGCAGCTCTCGTCAGCGCTCCCCAACAACAACTTCGTGGGCCTGGGCCTGCTATTCGACGCGTGCGCCGATGCGTCGACCTTCACCGGTCTCTCGTTCACGGTGAGCGGCAACCTTGCTGGCGCCACTCTCTGGATCCAGCTGCGCACCATTCGGAACCTTCCGGAAGACCAAACCTGCGGTACATGCCCGTACACGTCCGAAGAGACGAAGTGGGATGACTGCGTGTTCAATACGAAGAACGTGACGGGCGTCACCGGTTCTCCGCAGAACATCTTGGTGCCTTGGCCCGACTTCACGGGCGGCAAGCCCATCACCTCGTCGAACGCGAGCGAGCTCCTGGGGGTGCAGATCCAGTTCGAGTGTGGCCAGAGCGCGGGTTGCGGGTTCAACGTCACGTTCGACGACTTCGCATTCTACGAGTAGAAGGCTCGAGTCCCAGCACCGCATGTGTTCAGGGCGCACGCGCGAAGGAGGGAGGAGCCGCGGGTGCCGTGATCACGACGGATCCGCCACGCGCCCCAGGAACAGAACGGTGCCGGTAGCGACGTCCCGGATCAGCACGACGAAGGGACGGTCGAGCGACACGGCCTTGGGACTCGATGCCACACCCCGCGTTCCAACCACCACGGCCGTTGCCCCGCTGGCTTCGGTGCCCTGCTCGTTCACCTCGATCGTGGCCTGGTGGAGCGCAGCCTCGACGTACAGATCGTGTTCGCCGTTCATGCCGGACAGATCGGCCTTGATCGGGTCGAAGGCATCCGTCATGCCAAGGGCCTTCAGCGGCTCTTTGAGATCGGTAGGGCAGGCGAACTTCAACCGCGGCATGCTGAGCGCGACCTTCTGCTCTTCGATCGCGTCCACGATGGCGGACAGCCCGTCTGCATCCAGCTCGAGATCGAAGCCTTCGGAGCCGACCGCGGGCAGGATCGCCAGCATCGTGAGCTCCTTGCCGGAGTAGGGGATCTCGACGGCCTGCCAGCCCTCGCCCTCGGCGTAGCCGAGGTCGACCTCCTCGTGCATCATCGGGACATCGACGCTGCTGCCGTCCGCTTTGGCGAACGTGCCCTGCTCGGTCTTCGCTGGGTCGAACGCATTGAGCCAATCGGCCTTGAAGTAGATCGCGTTGGCCAGCACGAGCCGCGTGTTCGAGTTGAGAATACCGGGAGGGACGAGCTCGGAGATCTTGCGCTGCGTCTGGTCGGAGAACCACCCATTGATGGTCGAGCGCGCATCCTCGGTGTGTGTTTCGAAGTCCACCAGCATCATGCCGGCCCCGTAGTCCGTGGCAAGCACGTCCAAGAAGCCGTCGAGAAACGCATAGCCCTGCTGTGCGAAAGACTGGTTGACCGTGTCGAGGCGCACGGAGCGCGAATCGAGCTCGAGGTCGAGCTGGTTCATCGCCCCGTGCAGGCGCGCCTGGGGCAGACCGAAATGAAGGGCGCCTGCCATCTGCGAGGCGGTCTCGGAACGCGCGCCCGCGTACGCCATCGCGAGCGCGGTGGAGATGCTGTAGGGAGCGAGCAGGAGGTTCTCGCCCGGTTGGCGCACCGACTGATAGAGATCGAGCGCGAATGCCGTATTGCTTGCGGCGAGCGCCTGGCGGTCTGCTTCGGGCACGTCGGGGTTCTGATTGCGCTCGAGTTTGCTCCGCGCGATCGCCACCCCATCGGGAACGGGCTGGTCGCCGCCGCCACCTGCTGCGCCGGGCGGTCCGGCCTCGTGCGGGGACGATGACGAACACCCGGCAGCCAAGAGACCCGCCAGGACCAGCAAGGAAACGTGATCGAACGTACGGCTCATGGAGACTCCTCCTTACGGTTGGTTCACCCCCACCAGCGTGACGGCGCGTCGGTCTTGCAGCGGTGCATCGATTTCGATGTGCAGGATCTCCTCGTCCGAGCCCGGCTCCGAGGGCGCGTAGCCCACCGCGATCTCCGCGGCCGATCCGCTCGGAACCTCGGCGGGGACAGCGCCGAGCGTGAAGCTCGCGTTGGGACTCCGCAACGCAACACGCGACAGTGCGATGGACTCGTCGCAGTCGTTCGTTATCGTGACTGCGCCACCTGCTCGGGTGAGCGTGACGACGGGTCCCGAGGTGGTCCAGCAGGCGAGCGCCGGCTGTGCCGGCGACAGGCTGTCCGTGCCGATGACCAAGTCGACCGGATCTGAGCGCTGGGCTCCGTCGCGCACGTCGAGCCGGACCACACCGCCCGCGTCCATTTCGATGGTGACATCGAAGCTCCCGTCGTCGCTCACCGGGGCCTCGACCGGCGCCCCGGTACCGTACAGATCCACGACGTGCACCACGGCGCCCGGGGGCTCGGCGCTGCCAGGCTGACCCTCGAGCGCGACCGTCATGCCGCGCGTGCGGCCCGACACCCTGTGCACCAGGTCGCCGTGCAGCTCGGGCCTGTCCGGTAGGGGATCGGTCTGGGGGGTTCCTGCACACGCGAGCGAGCACATGCCCACGAGGGCCGGGAGGACTGACCTCATCAGCATGAGTCGTGCTGTAGCAAGCAGCGTACCGAGGTAGGAATACCGCCGCATTCGGCATGGCACTGTACCAAAATGTTCCACACTGTGTCGTTGTAAGGCTGCGTCTGGTACACTTCATGGCGTGCTTCTCGCTCCAGGGACAGTGCTGCACAACCGCTACGAGGTACTGGCGGCCCTGGGACGTGGGGGCACTGGTTCGGTGCTGCGGGCACGAGACCTGCTGCGCGGCCAAGAGGTGGCCCTCAAGCTGCTTCGTCTGGACCGTGCCGAGGCCCTGGAGACGTTCCGCGCGGAGTTTCGGGCGCTGTCGCGTCTCGTCCATCCCAATCTGGTGTCAGTCTACGATTTCGGCCGCGCGCGTTTCGCCAGGCAGCCTAGCGCGTACTACACGGCCGCACTGATACGCGGACAGCCGCTCGATCGGTTCGCGACGCATCGGTCATGGCCCGAGGTGCGCCGAGCCCTGGGAGGCGGGCTGAGAGGGCTTGGGGTTCTGCACCGGGTCGGTCTTCGGCACGGTGACTTCAAACCCGCGAACCTGTTGGTCGATGCCGACGGACACGCGACGCTCATCGATTTGGGCGCTTCGGACTCGCCACCGCGCGGCACGGTGTCCGGCACGTTGGGCCGCATCGCGCCCGAGCTGCTGGACGGGCAGGCCGGCGACGCTAGGGCAGATCTGTACGCGGTCGGAGTGACCCTGCGTGAGCTAGCCGCGCTCGTCGAGATCCCGGAAGACGCAGCACGCCTGGCAGAGCGCCTGGTCGACCCCGACCCGGGCGGTCGCCCACCGGACGTGGCCGAGGTTCTGGCGGCCCTCGGCGAGCAGGACGACGAGCTCCGGTTGATAGGCCGATGCGAGCGGCGTTGGCTCGGACGCGATGCTGTCGGTTCGGCAGCCACGGCGCTGGTGGCGCGGCTCGTTCGGCACCAGAAGGGGCCGCGCGTGCTGGTCTTGCACGGGCCGGAGGGAAGCGGCCGCTCTCGCGCCCTCGAAGAGTGCAAGTGGCTCGCGCAGCTCGAGCTGCAGGTGATCGAAGCCGATGCGTCAGTGCCACGAGGAGTCGAGAGCATGCTCATCGGACCCGTCGCCGAGGGTGCACCGCCAGCAGGCTTGAGCAGCGTTCTTCTGGCGCGCCAGCGGTTCGCCGCGGCGGCCGAGCCCACCGTGTTCGTGCTCGACGACGCGGACTTGCTGGACGCTGGCCAAACGCAGCTGCTCTGGACGTTCGCCCATGCCGTACAACCGGATGACCCGATCGGATTGGTGCTGGCAACCACCCACCCCGTCGCGGACGTTCCGGAGCAGGGACACTGCATCGAGCTCGGTCCACTCGGCGAAACGGAGATCCGTTCGTGGGTCGGTGCCAATGCGCCCAAGCGGCTCGTTGCCGAGCTTCTGCGGACGAGCGGTGGCTGGCCGGGAGAAATCGCCACGCTGCTTTCGCTGGTGCAGAGCGGCAGCGAGCCACTCCTCTCGCTCGTTGCGCAGACCCCGGGGGTCGCCGCCCACCGCGATCGAGTCGCACGGCTCACGCCAGAGGCTCGGCGGTGCCTCCTCGCATGCGCACTGTCCGATGGCACCATCGAGCTCGCCGTCCTGTACGAGCTACGAGTCGGGTACGGCGCCGTGGCCGAGCTCCAGGCCGCTGGGTGGGTCGTTCGCGAAGGCTCGGGCTTGCGACTGACGCGTATGGCTGACGCTGCCCGCCTGCCGGCCTCGGTGGATCCGGAGCTAACCCGTTCGGTGCACCGCGACCTGGCCGAGCACTGGGATCGGACGGCCCCGGACCTGCTGGCGAAGCGCGTGCGCCACTGGGCCCTCGCAGGCGCGCCAGACCTGGCGGAGGCGCTGCTGGGCGGAGCCGAAGACCGTTTCGCTCGAGATCCGGCGGGGCTACGTCGTGCCGCAGAGGACCTGCTCACCGTCCGCCCGAGCGAGCAAGCGCTGTTGCTGGCGTCCGAGCTCTGTGAGCTCGCAGGAGACCCGGCACGCGCTCTACAGCTCGCCCAGCAGTGCCTCGCGCTTGGGCCGGCGGATGACCGCCTGCGGCGCGCGGAGACCCGGGCAGGCTCGAGCGCGCTTCGCCTCGGCAGCGCCGCCGAGAGTCTGACCCATCTCCGTCGAGCCGCTGCGCTCGCGACGGACCCCGAAGACCGCGCCGAAGTAGCTGACCTGACGTGTCGCGCATTGATACAGAGCGGAGACTACGGGGCCGCCGTGGATCTGGCCGTGGAGGCGCTCGCTTGGACGAAGCGCCCGACGCTCGCGGCACACCTGGAGGAGGATCTAGGTCTTGGCTCGAGCTACCTCGGTCGTGACGACCAGGCCCGGACGCACTTGGCCCGTGCCGAGCAGACGGCGAAGGCTTCGGGATCGATACGGGATCAGGTTCGCATCACCGGTGATCGGGCGATCCACGAGTTTCGCACGGGTCACTTCGACACAGCGGAGCAATATCACCAGAGGGCGCTCGAACTCGCCGATCAGCACGGACTGCTCGACCAAGTCTCGAGTTGTGCGCTCAACCTGGGCAGCGTGCTGCACCGCCGTGGCAACTGGGGAGGCGCGCTCGACAGCTACGAGAAGGGGCTGGTTACGGCCCGGGCTCTCGGCAAAGTGCGCACGCGAGTGACGCTCCACTATGACCTCGCCCAGCTCCATGCGGACATCGGACAGTTCGAGCGAGCAGAGCTCGAGCTCGGGCGCGCTCGCGCCGAAGCAGACCCGGCGGGGCTGCCTTTCTTGTCCGCGCTGTGCACGATGCTGGCCGGCGAGCTCGCGTTGGCACGAGGTGATGCCGGGACGGCGCGGGAACGCCTAACTCTGGCGCGGTCCCTGCTCGAAGGGCACAGGGCGGATCGCGAGCTGGCCGACGTCGAGCTCGCCCTGGCCGAAGTGGGACTAGCGGAGCGCGATGCCGTCGCCGCGCAAGCGGGACTCGAAGCAGCTCGCTGCCACGTGGCGACGAGCTCGGCCGAGGACCTGCAGACTCGCTGGCTCCTGCTCAGTGCGCGCTTGCGGCTGGAACAAACACAGCCCGGGGCGGCGTTGCCTTTCCTCGAGGCCGCAGCGGAGCGCGCCCGGCAGAGCGCCGAGCAGGATCTGCGCGCCGAAATCGAGGCCTGGTCGAGCATCGCGCTCGATCGCCAACAGGCACCCCGGGCGGCACGGCGTCATCGCGAGCAGGCTCTCGAGCTCTGGGAACGTGGCGCGGCGACGCTGCCGTTGGCCATGCGTGACGCGTTCTGGCGGCACCCACGGCGGGCCATCCTGGCCGCCGCGGACAAGGCAGACGGGGCTGCACCGAGCCAGGAGGCCGGACCCTCGGTGCGCGAACGGCAACTCGAGCGTCTGCTCGGCATCTACCGAAGGCTGGGCTCGTCGCTCAAGGTGCGTGAGGTGCTGGAGACTGCGATGGACGCCGCGATCGAGCTCACCGGAGCCGAACGCGGGTTCGTGATCGTCAAGCCCGAAACGTTCGCCGGCTCCGAACGGACACAACCGCTGCGCATTGCCGTAGCGCGGAGCATCGATCGCGAGCGAGTGGGCCGCTCGGCTCTCAAGATCAGCCGGTCGATCGCCGAGCGTGTCATGAGGACGGCAGAGCCTCTGCTCACCGCTGAAGCGCAAGCCGACGCGCGTCTCTCGACGAAGGAGTCGGTCGTCGCACTGGGCCTGAAGTCGGTGGCCTGCGTCCCGATCCCGGGTCCAGCCGGCGTGCTCGGCGCGCTCTACCTCGACAATCGCTTCCAGCGTGGCCGCTTCTCTCAGGCCGACTTGAAACTGCTCACCGCTTTCGCCGACCAAGTAGGCATTGCGCTCACCAAGGCGCGTCTGTACGGCGAGCTCGAGGCGCGCAGCCGTGAACTCGAGAAAGAACGGGCCCGCATCGCCGAGATGCTCGCGGAACGCTCTCGGGAGGTCGACCGATTGAACGAGCAGATCCGCGCGGTTCGCGAGCGTTTCGACACTCCGGAGCAGCACGCGGGCATCGTGGGCCGGAGCGCGGCGATGCAGCGCGTCTTCTCGATGATCCCACGCGTGTCGAGCTCGCCGCTCACGGTGCTCATTCAAGGAGAAAGCGGCACCGGCAAGGAGCTCGTCGCGCGAGCCATCCACGACGAGGGACCACGGGCGGCAGCTCCCTTCGTCTCCGTCAACTGCGCAGCCGTTCCGGAGGCCCTGCTCGAGTCGGAGCTCTTTGGTCACGTGCGCGGCGCGTTCACGGGGGCCGACCGAAACCGCGTGGGTCTGCTCGTGCATGCCGGCGACGGTACGCTACTACTCGACGAGATCGGAGAATTGCCCCTCAGCATGCAAGCCAAGCTGTTGCGCGTGCTGCAAGAACGCGAGGTCATGCCGCTCGGCTCGACTCGGGCCGTTCCGGTGGCGGCGCGTATCCTGTCGGCAACGAACAGACGGCTGCGCGAGGAGGTCGTGGCCGGCCGTTTCCGGGAGGACCTGTTCTACCGGCTGGCGGTGGTCGAGATCACGCTGCCCCCGCTGCGGGAACGGCTCGAGGACATTCCCCTGCTCTCTCGGCGCCTGCTCGAGCAGAGGGCCCAGGCCCAGAACCGCAAGGCTCCGACCTTGTCGAGCGCGGCCTTGCGCAAGCTGATGAGCGCCTCGTGGCCGGGCAATGTGCGACAGCTGGAGAACGTCTTGAGCCAGGCGCTGCTGTTCTGCTCCGGTGACGTGATCGACGCCGACGACGTGGCCCTCCCAACAGCAGCCGAGGCCGCTTCGCCGCGCGGCCACCGCCACTATGCGCTCGCCGAAGCCGCGGAGATTGCCGCCGCCCTGGCAGCCACGCGCTACAACGCCGCCGAAGTCTCACGCCGACTGGGCATCCCACGCACCAGCCTCTATCGCAAGCTCAAGCTGTATGGGCTGGAGCGGGAGCGCACGTGAGTCTAGTCCTGCACTCCCAGCACCGTCACGCTCGGCATGTTCTGGTGCGGGTCGCCGCTGAAGCCCTGCACGAGCAGCACGGTGTCGCCGGTCGCGGCCAGCCCGTATCGCGCCACGAGCGCCCTCGCTAGCTCGACAGCGGGCTGATGGTCATCGTCCGCGATGGCTGTAGGCAGAACGCCCCACAGAAGGCACCCCAGTTTGAGCGCGTTCGGGTCCGAGCAGACGGCGATGACCGGTGCCGCCGGGCGAGCCGCGCTCATGACGGCCATGGAGCGGCCACTTCGCGTCAGGACGACCAGCGCTCGGACCTTGAGATCCCGAGACAAGCGCGCCGAGGCAGCTGCGACCGCGTCATCGACAGAAAGCTCCGTCGCGCGTTGGTCACCGACGCAGGTCGGAGTGTATGCATCGAACGAGCCAAAGGAGCCCTGCTGGAACAGGTAGGCCTCGGTCTGCCGCGCAACCAGATCCATCATCTGTAGGGCCTGCAGCGGGTATTGTCCCGCCGCCGTTTCTCCGGAAAGCATGACGGCATCCGCCCCGCTGCGTACGGCGTTGGCCACATCGGTGACCTCGGCTCGTGTGGGGTGAGGATGGGTCATCATGCTTTCGAGCATCTGCGTCGCAACGATCACGGGGCGTGTGTAGACACGCGCCAAATCCACGATCTGTTCCTGAACATTGGGAACCACCTCGGCGGGTAGCTCGACACCGAGGTCGCCCCGGGCGACCAGAACGGCGTCGGAGGCCTGCATGACGGCCCGCAGGTGGTCGAGCGCTTCGGGCTTCTCGATCTTCGCGATAATGGGAACATCGTACCCAGCGCTTCGAACGAAGGAGCGCAGCTGTTCGACGTCGGAGGCCGAGCGCACGAATGAAAGGGCCAACTGATCCACTCCGAGCTCGAGAGCGAAGCGAGCGTCTTCGCGATCCTTGTCCGTGAGCGCCGGCGCGGAAACCCTGACGCCGGGCAGGTTCATGCCCTTGTTGTCTTTGAGCACGCCGCCAGTGACGACCCGGCATTCGATCTCGGTGCCCTCGATGCTTTCCGCTCTGAGCTCGAGGTTGCCGTCGTCGAGCAGCATGCGACTGCCGGGCTCGACGTCGCCAGCGAGCGCCGCGTACTGCGAGACGATGAGACCCGGCCCGCCGTGCACCTGACGGGTCGTCACGACGACTCTGTCGCCGCTGGTGAGCGTGATGCGCCCGCCCACGAACCTGCCGACGCGGATCTTGGGTCCGCACAGATCCGCGAAAATGGCGACGGACGCAGCGAGCTTCTCCGCGGCCGCACGTACTCGCATGAACCGTTCTCGGTGCTCGTCGTGGGTTCCGTGAGACATGTTCAGGCGCACGACATTGGCCCCCGCGGCGATCAGCTGCTCGATGACTTCCCTGTCGTTCGAGGCCGGCCCAAGGGTCACGACGATCTTGGTCCTGCGATGCTTC
>JAFGIS010000288.1 GCA_016929495.1 Polyangiaceae bacterium
ATGAAGAGGTGCCGCGGGTCAGACGAGTGGGTTTGGGGCCGGAAGCGACGTCCTCACCCAGTTGGGGGCGTCGCTTCCGGCCCCTCAACTCAATCGAAACGCGGCACCAGAGTGAGCGAACGACGGCGGCCTTGCGTCCCAGAGCGACCGATGGCTCGGCATCCCGTTCGTCGCCAACCGGCTTGGTCCCGCCGCCGAGGAGGCCATCCGGGCTGCGCGACGGTCCGGCGCCGTGATGGGGGTCAGCGCGCTCCCCGATGAGATGCGGCACCCCTGGTTCCTGGGCATCGTTTCGATTCAAACGTTGCACTAGGCCCCCGATGTTCCGTCCCGAAGGGCCGGGGCCGTTCGGTGAACGCTGGCGGCCAGGACTCTCGTCCAGTGCCTCAGACGGGCCGTTGGTTGACGCGAGTCCACCCCATTCCCGCGAGTTTTCTGGCTTCTGGGGCAAAGTCCGGGCGGCGCTGGGGTAAGACGAAGCGCGGGACCCTGGCGGATTGTTTGAGCCGCGCGCCGGGGCGGCGGACACAGCCAAGACGGCGGGTATGTCTTGCCGGCTAGCCTGCTCGTTTGAAAAATCTCATTGAGACTATATGGGTCTTTGGGCCGCTAGTGTGGTGAAGCTCTCACAAGGAGGCCGAGGTGACAACGAAACGAAACCCATGCCTTGGCGTTTCGTTCCAGGGGGTGCAAGTGTATCGTGCGCCTCCCCCGTTGGCCATTGTGGCGACGCGCGAGACAGTTGAGCGATCATGAAGAAGAACCTGCAATCACATCGACGCATGCTGGTGACCGTGGCCTTGCTCTGTACGGCAGGGCTTTGTACGGCAGGGTGCGGCGACTCCAAAGAGGAATCCAATCCCTGGGTGGGTCATACGTACGCATTGGACATCCCTGACGGCAACTGGACCGAGCCGCCGGGTGTCGGTGGGGAGTTCGGCCCCTTCGTTCCGGATTTCGCGATCCAGGTCGAGGCGTCCTCCGGCGACCAGCTCGACGTGCTTTTGGGCGCGCTCGACGCGGACGGGAAGCAGGAGCAACGCAACCCAACCACCGCCGTGAAGGCGAAGTCCTCTTCGGGGTTCGAGCTCGGACCGGTGGATGTCCCCCTGTACGTCGTCAACGGGGACCTGGAGGCCATCGGCACCATCTACGGCCTGACCATGACCAACGTCATGCCGGACGGCGCCACGGTTTCGGAGACGGGGACCTTCTCCGGGGTCATGGACGCGCGCCAGTTCTATTGCTTGTTCACGGCCGTGATACCCCGGACCCCGGTCGGAGTCTGCACCGCCGTCGCGGAGTACACGAAGAACGAAGCGCATCCCGTGTCGTGCGGCCCGTGCCCGAACGACAACGAACCCTACTGCTTCACGCTGACGGCGACCGAGCTCGGGGCCACGCAGGTCGGCACGAGCGTTCAGCCCGTAGACACGAGTAGCGTCCAGCCCTGTGCTGACTAGCGAGGTCGAGGATATACCTGATGAAACGCCGAGTGACCCACTGCCACCGTTCGATCCGATCCTTCGTGCTATCCGTGCTCGTCGCGGGCCTCGCTGCCTGCGGCAGCACCGAGTCCCCGCCCGGCACCGGCGGCGCAGGGGGTATGGGGGGCTCCGGAGCCGGGGGCGGTGGGGGAGGGGGGAGTGCAACATGCATCCCGGCGTGTGGCGTGGGTCAGACCTGCAGCGCTGGCACGTGCGTGTGCATTGCCGGTTGGAGTAGCTGCCCCGGCATTGCCAACGCGTGCTTCGATCTCACGAGCGACGGCACGCACTGTGGGTCATGCGACATCGCTTGCACGGGCGGGCAAGTGTGTTCCGGGAGCACGTGCGGAACGTCCTGCCCGGCCGGGACGACGCCTTGCGGTAGCACCTGCGCCAATCTGACCTCGGATCCGGCCCACTGCGGCCGGTGCGACAACGCTTGTACCGGCGGGCGCGTCTGCTCGAACAGCATGTGCGTGTGCTCCTCGGGCGAGTTCTGCGGCAGCGCGTGCACCGACACGATGACCGACGCCTCGAACTGCGGGGGCTGCGGACGCGCGTGCACCGGCGGCCAGACTTGCCAGAGCGGCTCGTGCGTGGGCGGCGGCACGGGTGGAGCCGGCACGGGTGGCGGCGGGCCCGGTACGGGCGGCGGCGCTACGGGCGGCGGAGCCGGCACGGGCGGCGGCGTCACCGGGGGCGTCGGGACCGGCACGGGCGGCCGTAGCGGCCGCGGCGGAACGACGAGCACGGGCGGCACCACCAGCACGCGTGGCGGCACCACCGGCACGGGTGGCGGCGGCGGCGTTGCCCCCACCGGCGGCACGACGGGTGCGGGCGGCGGCTCGACCGGCGCTTGCTCGGACGATTACTTCACCATCAACACGACGCAAAGCACGACCATATCGACCGTGTGGACCGTCGAGTGGTCCGCCAACGGCGCGGTCGACAGCGCCTACATCGACTTCGGACAGGACGCGAACGCGTACGAGTACAGAGCGAGCGTCGACAAGCCCGCCCAGAGCGGCAACAAGACGATGCTGCTCGGAATGAAGCCGGACAAGACCTACTCGTTCCAGATCGTGGCAACGGGCGGCGGCGCGACCCACACCAGCTGTGCCAAGCAGGTCACGGCCGGCGCCAAGAGATCGGGTCTACCCACGTTCCGGGTGACCACGCAGAACGCAGGCGCCGTGTACCAGGGCTTCACCATCGGATGCTTCTTCGGCATGGGCGGCGGCATGGGGGGCGGCGGCAGCACCTGGGCGTTCATCCTCGACAAGGACGGAGAGTACGTGTGGTGGTACCAGCCCAGCGCCGGTGGCGACTGCGTCCGCACCAGGATGTCCTACGATGGGCACTACATGTGGATGGCCAACGGCAACGTGCCGGGTCCAAACAGCGGCACGCTGATCCGCGTTGGTATGGACGGCGCGAATCCGAAGACCTACAGTGTGCCGAACCGCCACCACGACATCGCGATTCTCCCTGACGAGTCGGTGGCCTACATGGAATACGCCAATGGCAACGCCAACGGATGCGATACCATCAAGGAGCTGCACCCGGAGACCAGCGCCATGACGACCGTTCTGGACGTGCAGAGCGTGGACACCTCCAAGACCGGCCAGTGCCACTCGAACGCCCTCAACTGGTGGCCCGACAAGGATCTCTACACGCTTTCGGTGATGTACTGGAACGCCATCATTGGGTTCGAGAGGTCGGGGAACGTCTCGTGGGTTTTTGGTGGTACCAAGAGCACGTATTCGGGTTCGAACATGAGCTGGAACCGGCAGCATAACCACCACCTGCTCGACAATGGCATCGTGCTCTTCAACAACAGCGGTAGCAACGGCTCGAGCATCCTCGAGTTCACGATGAGCGGCAACTCGGCCACGCGCGTCAAGGACTACGCCAACGGCCACAGCACGCAGTCCATGGGTGACGTGAAGCGCCTGCCCAATGGCAACACTCTCATCACCTACTCGAACCAGGGCTTCATCCTCGAGGTCGATTCGTCCTGGCAGGATGTTCGCCAGATAGAGACTGACGGGATTGGGTACACCGTACGGCGTAAGACGCTGTATGGTCCGCCGCCCCCGTATGCGGAGTGAGCCTTCGTCCCGCTACTGACGCCGACCTTCGTCGGAACTGAACGGCACCCCTTGCGAGGGCGCAGCCTGCACGCGCACGAGGGCGTGATGCGTGTCACATCGCTTGAGCCCGCTCGAGCCACCGCTCGCTTTCGGACGTGTGAATGTGCACGCCTGGACAAGGATACGACGCCACGCTAACCTTCTTGAAACACGCGATTTGCTGGACTTTGGAACGGGAAGCAGTTGGTGCGATGACCTCGACATACAGACACATGGTGAATGCCGGGCTGCTCACGGCGATGGCGCTGTTCGGCTTCGGCTGTAGCGACAGCAATCCGGACGACTCCTCCGACGCCGGAACAGGAACCGGGGGCAGCGGTGGCGGTGGCGGTTCGGGAGGGGGCAGCAGCGGCTCCGGCGGCTCGACCACCACTCCTGGCACGTGTGTGAGCGACGGGAAGCTCGTGATCACCGACGACACGAACTACACGTTCAGCAGCACGCTGCACATAAAGTCTGTGACGGTCAAGGACCACGCCGATCTCACTTTCGATTGGAGCGCCGTGACCAAGGACTTCTTCGAGAGGACCATCGATCCGGTCACGGACATCGATCTGGTCGTGGTGTCCCTGTGGGGCATGACCGAGCAGGAGCTCGCGGACAACCTCAACAAGGACAACCTCCCGCTCGGGAGAAACAAGGGGGCGCTCACTGGATGGCCGAACGACGACTTCACCTCCATCACGCTGCTCAAGCTGGACTCCCTCCATAACGAGGTGCCGGAAGAGGAGGTGTGGTTGCGCTTCGATACGACCCAAGAGGGCTACCAGTTTCCCCAGGACACGCACACCTTCATGATGACCGTGGCCAGCGGAACGACTCCAGGAGAAGACAGCAGGATGCTGGGCTTCTTCCACATCGATCCTGCGGCCACGGAGACCACCGTCGCGTTGAGCAATGACTCGACGACCATGGACTGGGAAGCGCACCTCGCGAATGCCAAGCCGTTCCTGGTGCCGGCGGGCCAACCCGGTCTGAGCATCGAGTGGGGGAACATGACCACCAACGCGATCGGCAACCCCTATGACAAGTCGCAGATTACCGAGGCCGTGGTGGCGCACTACGCCAGCCTCACGCTCACGGATCTAGAGGAGCAGTTCCTGTATCTGGAGGAGAGGGCCGATGGCTGGTGGTCTGGGGAAGTCGTCTCAGGATCGACCATGGATCTGAGCACTCTGACGGACAAGAACGGCGCCACGTTCCCCGGGATCGATTCCAGCGGCGTCTGGCTGGTGGCCCTGTTCTGCACTGCCAACTGCAACAACCCGGCGCCGTGGTCCATCACGGTGCTCAAGCCCTGCGAGTGAGCTCGTTCGGCTGAAGCACCGGTCGGCTCACCAGGTTTCTGCGCTCGCCGGCGTGGCCCTCGCTCGTGAGGGGCTGCCGGGCCAGCGCAGCAGGTTTCCTTGTTCGCTCGAGCGCCGAGCCAGAGCACGCTTGACATGTGCAGTGTTACGCGCACGCGTAGCGCCGCAGGACCAACCCAATTGTGCTACCGTCCGCGTGACCGAACAGCCACGCTCTCGCTGGAGTATCTCATGCGACCCTGCAAGACAGCCCGCGAACGAACCCGAGGAGTCTCTCGCCGCCCGATGATGACATGCGGGTCGGTCGTCTTGATCGGACTCGGTCTCTCGGTCACTACCGCGGCTCGCGCCCAGCCAGCCACCACGGAGCCCGAGGCCGACCCTGACAGCAGCTCTGCCACCGAGGCGCAGGCGCCCGCAAGCGAGGGCGCGCCCGCAGAGGCAGCGAGCGATCCGGCGGCAGCGAGCGGTCCGGCGGGAGCGAGCGGTCCGGAGGCAGCGACCGCTGTCGCGACCGAGGAGGCTGCCTCGGAACCGGTACCCGCCGAGGCGCCTCCCGCCCAAGACGACACGGTCGTCACCACGGGCGGCGGGCTGTTCGAAGAGGGTGTTGCGGACACGGGGTCGTCCTCGTCCGGGGACGTGGGGCCTCTGCGTTTCGACCTCAATGGGTTCGTACGCGGCGATGCGTACGTCGGCAAGGCCATCGGCAGCGCCCGCGGCGAGATCAAGGCGGGCTATGGAGAGCTTGCGCTGCAGCTCAGGGCCAAGGCAGGCTCGCACGGCGACGCGTACGCTGATGCCCGTCTGCGGTACGGGCAGCAAGGTGACACGCGCGACCTGTTCCTGGATCTTCGCGAAGCGTATGCGGACCTCTACTGGGGCGCGCTGGACCTTCGGCTGGGACACCAGATCATCGTGTGGGGCCGCGCCGACGGGCTCAACCCGACGAGCAATTTGACGCCAGTCGACTGGCGCGTCCACTCGCCGAACGAAGACGACCGGCGGCTGGCCAACTTTGGTGCACGCGCCTTCTTGAACTTCAGTCCTGTTCGTCTCGAGGGGGTATGGATGCCGCTGTACCGCCCTGTCGAGCTGCCGCCGCTCGAGTATCCTTCCTTCATTACCCTCGCCAACCCGAGATACCCGGCTCCCGAGCTGCAGAACGGCGAGTTCGCCGGCAAGGTCGATCTGCAGCTGTCGTCGTTCGAGATGTCCGCCTCGTTCACGCGTGGCTATGCTCCCATGCCTGGGCTGGTCCGTAGCGGCTACGGCCCCACGAACCGCCCCACGGAGGTCTTCATTTCGCGCAGGGCCTACAAGCACCACGTGGTGGGGTTCGACTTCTCGACGTCGGTGGCCGAGCCGCTCATGCTACGGGGCGAAGCCGCGTATCGTCATCCGGCCCAGCGTGGAGGGCGTCGCTACATACCGCGCCCGGATCTTCAGTACGTGCTCGGTGCGGACCGCGGTTTCGGCCCCGTGCACGTCATCCTGCAATACATGGGGCGCTACGTGTTCGACTGGAAGCGCGAACCGGGGATGCCCGATACCGGCATGATCAACACCCTGTATGACGCGGACGTGTTCACCGCGTACCTCCAGGAGCAGGTCACCCCGATACTCGAGGATGAGCTGGCTCAGCGTAACCAGATCCTCTTCTCACAGACCGAGGGGGTCCAGCACCTGGTGTCCGGGCGAATCGAGTGGCTCACGCTGCACGAGACGCTCTCCCTGCAAGCGACCGGCCTGTACAACTTCACCACCAAGGAATGGCTCGCATATCCCAAGCTCGCGTACCATATCAACGATCAGGTAAGCACGACGGTCGGCGGTGAGATCTACGCCGGTCCCGACGATACGCTGTTCGGACAAATCGATGAATCACTGACGGCCGGGTACGCGGAGCTCAAGTGTAGCTTCTGAGGGCGCGGCGGGGGCGGACGGCTTCGGCGGGTGCCGGTTCGCGCGTCACCAGCTCACCGTGAACGCGACAGGCGTCGGGCCCCACGACCGCTACTCGATCGTATAGCTATCGAGCGGCTCGCCCCCCTGCGCGATGAACTCTACCGTCACCGACGTCGGGCTCACATCGACCTGGGCGTGGCCGGAGTCGGACCAGTATTGGGTGTATCCGGTCTCGTACTCGGTGAACTTCCAGGGGGCGCCGGCGCTGCCCGGAAGGGTGTAGTGAATGCCGTCGACCACCATGTCGGTGAACACGTGGTCGTGGCCGTAAAAGAAGATCTGGACGCCGTACTTGACCATCAGTCCGTGGACGGCCGCCTGCTCGCCGACATAGGCTGCCTGCCCGCCGCCGCGGCCGTAGGCCGAGTTGGAGTAGTCTCCGGCGGCGCCGCCTACCGTGTGATGAATGAACAGAAAGCGCCACTTGGACGCGGCTGCTGCGAGCGTGTCCTCGAGCCAGGCTAGCTGCGGCTCGCCGAGCGTCCAGTCGTCCACCAGGCCCGGGGAAGAGCTGAGCAGGTGCGCGGTGGGCGTATAGCTCATCACGTTGAGCACTACGAACAGAGCATCGCCCCACGTGAACGCGTAGTAGTCCTGTGCGGGGCTGCCACCCTCGGGGTAGGTCGCGGGTGCGGGATTGGGTAGGTAGAGCAAACGCTCACTTCGGGATCGCTCTATCTCCTCGGCGGTGTAGTCGCCGTTCTCGCCTTCCCAGTTGCCGATCACGGCAAAATGCGCGGCATTGCCCAGGGCATCTCCGAGCAGCCTCCGGTAGTTCAGGTACCCGAGCCGCGTCGGGGCTCCGTCCGGTGGCGGGTCGTTGAAGCCGAACGCATGGAAATCCAGCATGTCCCCGAGATGGATCATGAAGTCGGGGTGGCTGGGCCCGATATCCTGGGCGACCTCGGCCAGAACCGGCTCCATCGAGCCGGTCGGCGTCGGGTTCTCCAGGAAATCCTCCCTCGGTTGGATGTGACTGTCGGTCAGCAGGGCGACGCTGAAACGTTCGCCTGGCTTGCGCTGTGTCCTCGCCCAACCCGAGTACAGCGGCTCGAACTCGCGATCCCGCACGGCAAGGACCTGGTACTCGTAGCGCGTGCCTGCATCGAGCCCCTCGACGATCCACTGCGCGATGTCCTCGGCAGGCAGCGCTGGTGCGCCGAGTATCCTCCATTCGGTGCTACCATCGCGTCGCACGCACAGCTTGAGCACCCATGCGCCGCGAGACGTCGTGACCACGTTCAGGCCGAAACCGTGGGCGGTCGGAGTGAAGATCAGGGGTGCCCCGACCAACTTCGGGATGTCCCGCTGGGAGCTCGCATCCGCCTCGGGCGCGCCGTCGACGGGGTTTACCTCGCCATCCGCGGCGGCGTCCTGCGACGCAACGACGTCCGCCTCGGGTGCGGCATCGGCGGGGTTGGCCAGAGCGTCATCGGCGGCGTCCTGAGGTGCCCCGTCGCCCGCGTCGGGCGTGGCATCGGCGGCGGCGTCCTGAGCTGCGCCGTCGCCTGCGTCGGGCGTGGCATCGGCGGCGGCGTCCTGAGGCGCCCCGTCGCCCGCGTCGGGTGCGGCGTCGATGGAGTTGGTCTCCCCATCGGCAGCGGCGTCCCGAGGCACGACCACACCCGCGTCGGCAGGGCAGTAGTCGGGACTGGCATGGGCGGAGGGCACCGCTCCCCTTCGCCCCGAGCGTTGCGCGCGGACGGGGTCGGGCGAATGCACGGTGTTGCACGCAACCAGGACCGCCAGGCAGGCGGCGCCGCCACGCAGGGATGCCGCCCGCCGAACGCATGCCGCACTCGGGAGCGTGGTTGGGGGATGCTGGCGGCTCATGGCGCTAGAATAGACAGCCCGCGGGCTGCGGGTCTTCGGATTCGACATCAGCGGCGAAAGTCCCATCGATGTCCGGGGCTTCGGCGAAGCCCTGGGCAACGCTGCCGCGCATCACCGTCCCGTTGTAGCCCTCGGTGCTTATGTGTGCCCGGACGAGAACCACCTCGTCGGCCGTGGTATCCACCGGCCCACCGCTTCGGGTGAAGGTGTTGCCGGGAGCGTCCGGATCCGACGTGCCGTTTTCATCCGTGTGGCTGTGTTCCAGGATCCGTCGGTACAATAGCGCCCCGCTCTGGCTGAGCACTTCCCACCAGTTCGCGTACTGGCTGCAGTCCAGGTCCGCGCTCTCTACGGAGACGTCGAACGTGTAGCCGCCGGACGTCGGCGTGGCAACCACCGCCGTGACGTTGGCGTACGGGCGGCCGAGATCCGTGGGCCCTTCGCCGCCGCCCGACGGGTCGATGGTGCCGCTTCCCGCCCCGCCGCCCGAGCTGCCGCCGGTTCCCGTGCTGGTCTCGGATCCCGCCTGCCCGGGGGTTCGGGTGCCGGCATCACCCCCTGCCCCGGCGTTGCCGGTGGCGCTGTCGCTTCCGCCGCAATTCACGAACGCTGCTCCGAGGAGCACCACGACCGCGAGAGCGGACTCTGCGCTGCGCAGGCTCATCCGAAGGCTCTGATACCCCGATTGTGGCCGCGCCGACGGCCCGCAACACGACCTGAGCTGCCGGACGGTCAGCATGGAGCCTCCCACCGGACGTAGCGCATCCCACCGTCGCGTCAACCAGCACACCGGGCGTTCCGGTGCCGCAGAAATGGGCGCACAAATAGCGGAAACCGGCCTCCTGACCTCTGCACACCGAGTCCGACCCGCGCGTGCCTACCAGCGCATGAGCAGAGCAAGGACGGACAACCCAGCTCCTGTGCCGCAGAGCAGCACGAGGTCTCCGCGCCGAAGGCGACCCTGCTCGCTGGCATAGGCCAGCGCCATGGGTATCGACGCCGCGACGCAGTTGCCCTCCTCGCTCACCCGGTTGACGACCGCTTCCGCTCTGAATCCAAAGCGCGTTGCAGCCGCAACACCTGGGCCGGATGCCTGATGCGGCACCACGACCTGAACCTCCTCCGGACGCACCTTGCAGCGTGCGAATAGCCTGGAGAGCGGACCGGGCGCGCGACGCAGCGCCATCTTGTACGCCGCCGGGCCGTTCATGTGAAACAGGTTGTGCCAGGGGACCGTCGTCGGGTCCTGCGGGTGCTGGCGCGTTCCACCGCCGCGCACCTCGGTCAGCTCCGCCCCGCTCGGCCAAGTAGCCATCTCGAATCCCAGGATGGCGCTCGGCTCCCCCTCAGGGGTCGGCTCGAGCACGGCAGCTCCAGCGCCGTCTCCGAACAAGGCAGCGCTCTCCGGTTCGTCGAAGTTGCGGCCGCGGGTCGCCAGCTCGGACGAAACGACGAGGATGCGTCGGTACGCTCCGGCTTGGATCAGGCTGGCTGCATTGTGGACGGCCACGGGAAAGGACAAGCAGGTGGCGTGGATGCTGAACGACGGAAGGCCCGAGAAACCGAGCTCTTTCGAGATGAATACCGAGCTGTCCGGAAGGACCTGGTGGGGCACGCCCGAGGCATTGATGATCAAGTCGGGACGCGGACCATCACCAAGAGCCTGCTCTGCAGCTCTGGCCCCCATTCGCGCCATGCTTTCGCTGGACACATGACGGCGCAGCACGCCCGTGCGCGACACAATCCAGTCCTCGCTGACTCCCAGGCGTGGCGCGAGCTCCGCGGCTGTCTCGACCCGATCGGGCAGGAATCGGGCCGTGCTCACGATCTTGACGCGCCACGGCGAGCCGGGAACAGGACCCGGAGCCGGTGGACGCGATGTCGACGCCCTGGCCACTACACAGCGATCTCCGGACCGACGCCTGGCGAGGCTCGGCGCATACTGTCCCAACGCGGCGCCAGCCTACACGAGCAGCCCAGGAAATGCGGCCGACGGCTGCTGTTTCTCGTCGAGCCACGGTTCAACGGATCGCTGCCACCGGGGAAGTCTTCAGGCCGCCAGCTCGGCACCAGGCAAGGCACGGACATGGGTCGGAGGTTGGCTAGCATACATCCTGCGGCCTGAGAACCAGTCCGCGACTGCCTGGGGTCCGAAGTAGCGAACCTGCCATGGCTGCTTCGCGCCAGTGGGACCGGTTTGCTCCGATGGTCGAGAGCACAACATCACAAGTCTATGGGCAACGATACCCCGCCGCAACCTCGCCTCGGCCGCCATCGCCGGGAGCGAGCTCTGCACACTTGCGCGCACACTCTGTCGTCATCCGGGAGCGGCTGTCGCCCCCCAATCAGGCACGCGCGTTCGTGCTTCTGGCGGTCCACCGGCCCCTGTCGACACAGCTCCAGGACGCCAGCCACGGACAAGTGCTCCGCTGATGCGAAAACGGATCACGCAAATCCACACGCCCCCCGTTTTCCACAGATCGGCTCGGCCGCATCCTGGTAGTCGGGCTTCGATCCAATCGAGTCGCTGGTGCCCTGTCTGCGTCGCTCGCCGGGCGGGATTCCTGCGAACTTGCTGCAGTAGAGCTAGACCGTGAAGATCCCCCGTTCGTCGAGCAGCTTCAAGACGGCCTGCACCGAATCCTCGACGGAGAGCTGGTCCGTGCGAACACGCAGCTCCGGATGCTCTGGGGGCTCGTAGGGGTCATCGATCCCCGTGAAGCCCCGGATCTCGCCGGCGCGTGCCTTCTTGTACAGCCCCTTCGGGTCTCTCTGTTCGGCCACCTCGATCGGGCAATCGACGAAAACCTCGACGAACGGAAGGTTCGCTGCAGCGTGCAGGGCACGCACGGCATCGCGGTCGGCGCGATACGGACTAATGAAGCTCGTGGTCGCAATCATGCCGGCGTCGGCAAAGAGCTTCGCCACCTCTCCGATACGCCGGATGTTCTCTTCGCGGTCCGCGGCAGAAAAGCCAAGGTTCTTGTTCAGTCCGTGCCGGATGTTGTCGCCATCCAGACAATAGGCGTGCTTGCCACGCTGCATCAGCGCCTTCTCGAGCGCGACGGCAATCGTGCTCTTGCCGCTGCCCGAAAGCCCAGTAAACCAGAGGGTGGCACCCTTCTGACCGAGGCTCCGCTGGCGGTCCTCCCGCGTGATCTGCCCTGCATGCCAGGTGATATTCGTCGCGACTTGCTGTGCCATACTTGCCAACACTCCGATGGTTCGATGAATCGTGCCTCGGTGAGGGTCAGAACGCCTTGGGAGTCCGGCCAACTGATTCACCGCCGTGAGGCGCAACCAGACCGTGACCGACTGCTTCGCCCTATCAGAGCTCCCCCCTGGGATGTCAAGGACAAACCCATCCGCACGAGGGTTCGATGCAAGGTTGGGCGTGCGAAGCGACTGGCCAGGAGCTTGGTCGGAGGATCACACCGTACGGTCCGCGACGCAGAAAGCGACATTGACCGTAGAGCGGAACTTGGCGCCGACGCGCACCTCCTGCCGAGCGCGAAGGCCTCGGTGGCCGACGCTTCGGCTCGGGTGGCAGCACCGCCCAGCGTTCCGAGCCCGCCGGAACGCGCCGGAGAGCTCGGGCTGGCTCGGTGACCTGCGTCGGAGAGGGACGGAAAGGGCCAGGTTTCGATGCCATCAGTGGTCGACGCCGGGCCTGGTGAGGGCTGCCGCTGCTACGGTTGGCCTCACAACTCGGCGATCTGGCCCGCGGCTGGGCCTGGAGCTAGGCTCGCGTCGTGCGACATCGTCGACAAGTGAGGCGGAAAGCTGTCGTCAACTGGCCTGAGGGAGCGCCAGACGCAGAGGAGGTTGCCGAAACGGTGGAGCTCCGAGCACAAGAGCGCACGCACTCCGGCCGGTCCGCCACGGTTGCGGCGCAATGACGCGAGCCGCTGCGGTCCCCGCTACACGGATTTCGACCAGCTGACTCAGGTACTGCGCGAATCGATTCGCATCGGGTGCATTTCTGACTTCGTCGGCCGCTTTCCCAAGTACGTCTGGGGGGTGCTCGATGGCAGCCTCTACGAGGCGAGGCTGGTCAACCACGACCAGGGAACCTACAAGGGGTACCCGTTGGAGGCGGAGGACGAGCTGCCTCAGGATCCCAACCAGCACTCGAACAGGTTGCCCCAATGGGATCTCTGACGTTTCGGATTGAATGGGAAGCGGGCGACGGGGTCCGCCATCCCGCCCTCGCGGCGACATGGGCCCGAATCGAGATCCTGGTCAACGGCCATCCGGTCACCGTCGTCCGCGACAAGCGAACCGGGGGCACGCGGACTGGCGTCTACGGCCCTGCCTTCGTACTGGCCGAGTGGATAGTGAGAAACTTCGAGTTTCTTCTGAACGAGTCGGCTCCAGCCGGTCGTGTTGGGACGGAATGGGCTCAACGGCATTCACTGCTGGCTGCTCGTGAAGGTACCAGCTTGCCCGATCTCAGACTCTGGCGCGATGACGGCAGTGTTGCCGTGCAGTGGAAGCCAACGTTGGATTTCGGTAGCCGTCCCGTGGTGTTCGTCGGGTCCGGGGAAGCCCGACTTGGTCCGAGGGATGCTAGCTCCGAGCTCGTCAGCGTCGTCGACCTGGTCCTGGATCGAGTACGGGACATCGAACACCCTGAAATCCAGGCGCTCAACGCGGACTGGGAGGCGATTACGTCCGCAGTCGGCGATGAGAAGAAGCTCCTCGACCGAGCTGCTCGGATCGGCGTCGACGCGTACGACGACCCGAATATCGATCGGTTCGAAGCGATCCTGCTCGGTGGAATCGATGAGGTCCCCGATTCGACGAGGGACGACCTGCTGGACGCTGGCTTGGCACCTGACCGACTTGCTCCAACGATTGGTCTGGTCGCCGACACGCTGAGGAACGGGCGTGCCAAGCCGGCGCTGACGGGCGGCGTGCCTCGAAACAGCATCGGGCAACCGCCGCCTGCAGCGCGAGCCTACGAGCAGGGCTACGGCGTTGCCAAGAACCTGCGGGCCCAAGTGCAGCCAATACGCGGGGCAGTCGACCTGAACGCTGTGGAGGGGGAACTCGGTTGGAGTGGCCTGCTCGACGAGTCAAAGCGCAATTGGACCGACGTTGACACCAACGTCAAGGCTCTGGTGGGCATGTCTCCAGACGGGTTCCCGCGAATCATCGCCGATCCAAGGCGCAGTGGCCGCCATGACCGCTTCGTCCGCGCACGTAGCCTGTACTTCCTCCTGGTCGGAGCGACGGAATCGGCACCCCGCTTGGTCACGTCGGGCGGTACCTGGCTTCAGGCATCAAGCCGTGCGTTTGCGGCCGAGCTGTTGGCTCCCGCCGAGGAGGTGCTTGCCAAGGCAGGTCGGAAATCGGATGAAGAACGAATCGATGAGCTCGCCGACGAGTTCAACGTCTCTCCGTGGGTCATCACCCATCAGCTCGAGAACGCAGGGCACTAGTGTCGAGTTCTGCGGCGAATCACGGAGACAGGGCACTACCCCAGCTTCCGCAGTGGCCGGGTGCGGATGGGATCCCGGGAGAGGTCCAAGGCGCCGCCAGTCCGGTGTCAGCCCAGCCGCTTGCGGAATCTCAGGGCGCTCACCGTGATTAGGCCCACGCCAATGGCTGCCAGCGCGCCCAGTTGTTGCCCGAGATCAGCGAACCCCGAACCCTTGAGCAGGTACCCGCGCAGGACCTCGACGTAGTAGCGCACCGGATCGAGGTAGGTCAACGGCAAGAGCCAGTGAGGCATGTTCTCGATCGGCGTCATGAAGCCGCTGAGCAAGATGGCCGGCATGAAGAAGAATATGCCTCCGAGGATGGCCTGCTGTTGCGACTGGCTGACGGTACTGATGAAAATGCCTGCACCGAGCGTCGTGAACAGGTAGAGCAGCGTCGCCAGGGTAATGACCCAGAACGAACCTCTGATCGGGACGCCGAAGAGGTACGACCCCACGGTCAGCGTGGCCCACACGTCCACCAGCCCGATCAATGCGAAGGGCAGACACTTTCCCAGCAGCAGGACCAGCGGCCTGAGCGGTGTCACCAGGATCTGCTCGAGGGTTCCATCTTCACGCTCGCGCGAGATGCCCATGGCGGTCACGATGGTGGTGACGGCCAGGAGCACCAGGGCGGCCACCCCGGGAACCATGTAGACGGCGCTCTTGAGCCGCGGATTGTACAGAATGCGCGGCAGCAGGCGGATCTGCGGCAGGGTACGGGTCCGGCCCTGGGCGGCGAGAGCCTGGGCCATGCGGTCGACCGAGGTCGTCATGGCGCGAGCGGCGAAGAACTGGGCCGCGGCATTGGAGGCGACCTGGGCGCGGTTCGGGTCGGTACCATCCACGAGCACCTGGATCGTGACCGGCGAGTGACGCACCAGATCGCGGGCAAGTCCCACGGGCAGCACGACCACGGTCGCGGCCGTCCCGCGCTCCAGGTAGCGGTATGCCTGCTCGGGATCCGGTTCGTATCCCACGAGGGAAAACGTCGTGTCCGCTACGAGCGCGGCTCCGAGCTCGCGGCTCTCCCGTGTTCGGTCCAGGTCGACGATGACGGTCGGGATGTGATCGACCTCGAGGTCGACTGCAAAACCGAGGAGGATCAGCTGGATGACCGGAGCGACGAGCAGCATCGCCACCATGCGGCGGTCGCGGAAGGTCTGCCGGAATTCCTTGAGCATGACGGCGAGGAGCGGAAACAGCATGCCAGCCTCAGTCGATGCGACGTCGAAAACGGGCGGTGGACATGGCCAGCACCACCACGGCGAAGGCCAGGAGGGCCACGAACTGCGGCCAGAGCACGCCAAGGCCATTGCCCTTGAGCAGGATGCCTCGCATGATCACGATGAAATAGCGCCCCGGGATCGCCGCCGAGATCACCTGCAGCAGCCACGGCATGTTCTCGATGGGAAACAGGAACCCGCTCAGCAAGAGCGTAGGTAGCAGCGAGCTCAACAACGCGACTTGGGTCGACACCTGTTGGCTCTTGGTGGCGATGCTGATGAAGAGCCCCTGTCCCAGCATGGCCGCCAGAAACAAGAGCGCGGCCACCGAGAGCAGCCCGAGCGACCCGACAATCGGCACGCCGAACACCCAGACCCCGACGGTCAGCACGAGCAGCACTTGGATCAGTCCGATGCCGAGGTAGGGCAAGAGCTTGCCCAGGATCACTTCCAGGCGCCGCACGGGGGTTGCGAACAACTGCTCCATGCTCCCGCGTTCCCATTCCCGGGCGACGGTGAGCGCCGTCGACAACACGGCCATGATCGCGAGAATGACCGCGATCAGTCCCGGCACGATGAACCTCGCCGAACGCACGCCCGGGTTGAACCGGTACCGGACGCGACTGTCCATGGCGGGTTCGACGACCAGCCCGGCTTCTGCCATGAGCCGGCGGGTCTCGGCCTGACTGATGCCCGCTGCGTAGCCCAGGACGATTCCCGTGGTGACGCCATCGGAACCGTCGAGCAACAGCTGCGCGTCTGCGGGCTCGCCGCGGGACAGTTGCCGGCCGAAGTCCTTGGGGATCACCAGGGCTGCCTTGAAGTCGCCGCGACGGAAGTGTGCTTCCGCTTGTCCGGGGTCGCCGAGGTCGGCCGCGACCTGGAACGTGTCACTGGCGGTCATGGCCTCGATCAGGCGCCGAGAAGCGGGTGTGTGATCCTGATCGATGACCGCTACCGGCACGCGGTCGAGATCGAAGCTGATGGCGTAGCCGAACAGCGCCAAGAGCACCACCGGCAGTCCCAACGCCATGTAGATGACGCGGATGTCCCGCACGATGTGCAGGACCTCCTTGCGCGACATGGCGAGAACTCGCCCAGCGCTCAGCGGGGTTGTCCTCATCGCGCGACCTCCCCGTCGGGTTGGCCACGCTCCGCTCCACCGACCACGGAGAGAAACACGTCTTCCAGCGATGGCTCGAGCACTTCCACGCTGGCGTCGGACCATCCTCGCTCTCTCAGGCTCTGCTCGACAGCGCCGGGTTCGAGTGCGGGAGCCCGCAGGTGGTACCCGGCACCAAAGGGCTCCACATCGAGCACACCGGGGAGCTCCAAGAGCCGGTTCTTGGCATCCGTGCCGACGCCGCGCACGTCCAGCAGCCGGCCCGGGACGAAGGTCTCCTTGAGCGCCGATGGGGTGTCCAGCGCACTCAAGCGTCCTTCGACCATGAGCCCGATGCGATCGCAGTACTCGGCTTCGTCCATGTAGTGGGTGGTTACGAGCACCGTGGTGCCCGAGGCAGCGAGGCGGCGTACGAGCGACCAGAACGTTCGACGGGAAAGGGGATCGACGCCCGCCGTGGGCTCGTCCAAGAACACGATCCTCGGCCGGTGCAGGATCGCTCCCGCGAGCGCCAGCCGTTGCCGCCACCCTCCGGGGAGCTCGCTGCTGCGGGTACGACGGTGTTCCCAGAGGTGGACCTCCGCGAGGACTTCGCGGATCCGGTCGCGCAAGCGTCTTCCGTGCAGGCCGTGCGTTCCCCCGAAGAACTGGAGGTTCTCCTCGGCGGACAGATCGAGATACAGGGAGAACTTCTGGGACATGTAGCCGATCACGCGCTTGATGTCCTCCGGACGCCGGTCGATGTCGATGCCGGCCACGCTGGCACGGCCCGAGGTCGGAGCCAGCAAGCCGCAGAGCATGCGAATGGTTGTGGATTTGCCCGCGCCGTTGGCACCGAGATAGCCGAAGATCTCCCCTTGGTAGACGTCGAAGGTCACCCGATCCACGGCCACGAAGTCGCCAAACTTGCGCGTGAGCTCGCGCACCTCGATAGCGGTCGGGTTCATGCGCGTCCTCCGGGCTGCTCCTCGTGAAGGCGGGCAACGAACAAGTCCTCGAAGTCCGGGGGGGTCGGCACGAGAGTCGATCCCAGCGCGCCGAGCCGCCGATCGAGCTCCGGCGCGAAGTCGGCCCGGACCACCGCGCGCAGTCGGGCACCCGCCGGGGACGTGCCGAGGACCTCCGGGGCTTGCTCGAGCAGTCGCAGAACCTCGTCGCGCTGCCCGCCTTGGATCCGGAACACCCGGTGGGCAAAGCGACCGAGCAACGCCTGCGGTTCCCCCTCCAGCAGAAGGCGCCCCTGGTGGATCAGCCCGACGCGGTGGCAGCGCGCCGCCTCGTCCATGTACGGCGTGGACAGGAGGATGGTCATCCCTTCACGGACCAGAGCGCGCAGAAGGTCCCAGAATTCGCGTCGGCTCACCGGATCCACGCCGTTGGTGGGTTCGTCGAGCGCGAGGAGCTCCGGCCGATGCAAGAGCGCGCAGGCCAGAGCGAGCTTCTTGTACATTCCGCCGGACAGTGCGTCTGCTCGCCGGTCCACGAAGCGTTCGAGCCGGGTGATGCCGAGCAGGCGCTCCTTGCGAGCCTGGAAATCCGCGCGCCCCAGCGAGAACACCGACGCGAAGAATCGCAGGTTCTCGGCCACGGTCAGATCGCCGTAGAGGCTGTACTGCTGGGGCATGTAGCCGAGGATGTCGCGGACACGAGACTCGTTGCCGAGCGGATCCTGACCCCGGACGAGCACGCGGCCGGAACTGGCCCCGATGACTCCCGCCACCAGTCGCATCGCCGTTGTCTTGCCCGCACCGTCCGGTCCGACGAGCCCGTAGATCTCCCCCTGGCCGATCGCGAGATCGAGAGAGCTCAAGGCCACGACGGTACCGAAGCGTCGAGACAGCGCTTCGGTGATGAGCACCGGCTCGTTCATCGGGCGGTCCCGTTGATACTGACCTCCACCGGCATCCCGGGCCGGAGCTTGCGTCCGGGATTGGGTAGCACGACCTCGACAGCGTAGACTAGCCGGTCGCGGTCCTCGCGCGTCTGCACGGTCTTGGGCGTGAATTCCGCCTTGGCAGAAACATGGCGGATGAGCCCGCTGAAACGCTCGGCCGGGTACGCATCGGCGATCACGGTCACCGGTTTGTTCGGCGCCGCCGCGCCGAGCTCCGCATTGGGCAGGTAGAAGGTGGCGCGAACCTCGTCCAGGTAGACCAGGGTCAGAACGTTTGCGCCCGGGAGGACCACTTCTCCCGGCTCGTAGCCGCGGATCTGCACCACCGCCTCCCGGGGGGCGTACAGACGGCACTCCTTCACCGTGGTCTGTGCGCGCGCGACGGCGGCTTCGGCCGCCTGGACCTGTTCGCGGCTGGCCTGGGTCTGGGCCACGGCCGCCACGCGACCTTGGTAGGCTACGCCGACACGCGCGGCAGCGGCTTCCTGGTTCGCCTTGACCATGGCGACGCGTTCGTTGGCACCGACCACGCTGGTCTCGGCCCGATCGAGCTGCGCGCTGGCGACCGCACCGGCCTTGTGGAGGCTCTTGACGCGCGCCGCTTCTTTCTCGGTGTTCGCCCGGTCGGCTAGGGCGACCGCCTCCTCCGCCCTCGCCACGTTCACCGAGCGCCGTGCCACGGCAGTGCTGCCGTCGGCAGCGCGCACCTGGGCCAGCGCCGACTCGACGCTCGCCTCGGCCGCAGCCAGCTGCGCCTTGGCCTGGGCCAGGGCGGCTTCGGGTTCGGCACAGTCGAGCTCCACCAGGAGCTGTCCGGCCTTGACGGCATCCCCCTCCCGCACGTGCACGGCGACGATCCGGGCGGATATGCGTGTCGTGACGTTGATTTCCGTGCCCTCGATCGTGCCCGTGCCGCCCGCGGGCGCGTTGCGGTAGGCGCCGAGCTGCCGAAGCCGGTAGACCAGGGCGACCGACAGCACACAAACCAGAACCACTACGAGAGCGATGACACGTTTCATGAGCCTGCCATGAGCCTCGCTTCGTGTATGGGGCGTCCCGAGTGCGAGCGGGTGCGCGACAGGGACGAGACGGCCGTCATGGGTTGGATGGTAGTGCCTCGCTGCGCCAGAGACGAGGGCCTCGATGATCCGGTGCCCAGCTCGGATGGGGTAGAGCGGCCGGACGTGGTGGCTGTTGCCCGGGCGGAGCCCGGCGACCGCGCGGGCCGAGACGCGGAGCCTATGTCGAGCGTTGACAAGGAATCCGTCCTTGCTAGAACAAGGACGTGTCCAAGGTGACGTCCAAGTTGCAGGTGACCATTCCGAAAGCCATCGCGGATCGCTACGGCATCGCGCCTGGCGACGAGCTCGACTGGATCACCGGAGCCGACTCGGCACGCATCGTTCCGCGCAAGGCAGTTCGAAACCCGTCGAGCGCTGCCGCACGCCTCCATCTGTTCGACGCGGCGACGAAGCGGCAATCCGCGCGCCAATCGCGCCAGCCGCGCCCGAAGGCGTCGACGGGTCGCGGCTGGACTCGGGAGGAGCTCTACGACCGTGGCCGCGCTCGTTGACACCAACGTCCTGGTCTACAGGTTCGATCCGAGAGACTCGCGCAAGCAGCGGCTGGCCACGGCGTTGTTGCGTGATGGCATTCGCCGAGACTCTTTGCGTCTGCCGCACCAGGCGATCGTCGAATTCGTGGCGGCGTGTACGCGCATGCTCCCGGGTGGGCCGTTGTTGTCGCCCGAAGATGCGCGGCGGGAAGCGGAAGAGCTGCTGTCGATGTTCGAGGTCTTGTACCCGAACGATGCGCTCGTGCGCACGGCGTTGCGAGGTGCCGCGGCGTATCAGCTCTCTTGGTTCGACGCCCACATGTGGGCCTATGCCGAGCACTTCGGCATGGCCGAGCTCTACTCGGAGGACTTCCAGCACGACCGGCTCTACGGCTCCGTACGGGCCGTCAATCCGTTCGCGTGACTGAGCATCCGCCGCAACCGAGGAAGCTCACATCGTCAACCCATATGTCGTGGACGTGGTTGCGGCAAGTCCATAATTTTACAGCGGGGCTCCTCTCGCGTACGCGTTGTGGAACGGGGTGGTGCCCCGAGCTACGCTTGTGCGGTTCGCTGGCGTAGATCCCGCGGCGAGCGTCACGCATCTGCCCCCGGGAGTGTGTTGTTTCTCACCGGCTGTCGTTGATCCGCTGCTCTTGCGCATCGGCGGCGGCAGCCCCATTGCCTTCACGGAAAACGGCGTCATGCCCGACATCGGCACTCTCGGCTCGAGCCAGCCGAAGTGGGTCTACTGGGCCACGTGGTGGGGCTTCGAGGGATCGGACATAGGCAACACGAATCAGCTCTACTCGAGGGTGTACGGGTCCGAGCGGACGCTCACGCAGGACGAGGTACAGCTCGGGGGGTGTCCGCAGCTCGGGGGCCGGAACCCGGCCTACTGCGAGGCGAGCTTGGCCAGGTGATCGTGATAGGCCTGGCCATAGACGCCATTGGGCGTTCCCTCGTAGTCGGCGATCAGCGAGAACGGTTGTCCCTGCGCGTAGGGCTCGCCCGGCAACGAGGCAGGGACACACTCGCCGTACGCATCCCAGGTCCAGGCGAGATAGCCCGACTGGTGAGCGTCGAGCCAGTTCATGAGCCCGATGGTCCCGGCGGCCTCGTCGCTGGCGATGAACGAGCTGTCGCAGTAGCGCTCGCCCAGTTCCGTCGCTATCAGGGGCACCTCCTCAGCCACGGCAGCCGGCGTCTCGTCCCAGCAGCCGGCGGTCACGCACGGGTTGTTCTGGTAGATGTGCCAGGCCGCACCGAGGTTCTCGAGCGGATCGGTCGGCATGGTGTCGAGCCACTGCGTGAGGGTATTGGACCACTGAACGCCGCCCAGAAGGATCACGTTTCGCGCGCCGGTCTCTCGCACCACGTCCACCAGAGCCTGCATGCCCACGGCCTGGTAGGTTGTTGGCGTGTCGTCCTGCGGCACCGATTGCATGCATTCGCAGCCGTCACGCCAACACTCCCACGCGGCGTCCGAGTCTTGGTTGTTCGCAGGGAACGGCTCGTTGTATAGCTCCAGGATGACGCCATCGTCCTTCTTGAACGTTGTGGCGACGTCTTGCCAGAACGCCGGCGCATGGTCTGCATCGGGCATCGGCTGCTGGCGATCGGCCGGCGAACTGCCCGGTCCGACCCAGTGCAGCTCGAGGATCGGCACGATATTGAACTGGTGGAGCTTGTCCACGTACTGGACGATCGCCTGCTTGTAGTTGTCGCCAGCGAAGACGGCCGGGGCTCCGTTGATCCCGAGCCAACAGGCCTCGTTGAGCGGCACCCGGACGGCGTTGACCTTCCAGTTCGCGATCGCAGCGACCGAGGCCAGGTCCGATGGGCCGTCGAAAATCCCGCCGCTCTGAACGCACTTGTACTCGGTGCCCGAGCGATTGACGCCATGGAGCACCACATCGAGCCCGTCAGCGTTCTGGAGACGATTGCCGACCACGCGCAAAGCCGTCATCGGTGGCCCCACCGGCACGACCTCGATTTCGGGGCGGGCGTCTGTCGCGTCCTTCTCGGCGACCACCGGATCATCCGGACGCTCGAGCTTGCCCGAACCTTCGCTGCAGCCCATGGGCAACGCCAGCCAGAGCATGGTGGGCGGCACGCAAACGAGCGTCGTCTTCAAGTTCGACTCCTGACTCAAGTTGAAATTTGCGACAGCGACCGGCTGTCCGATGTATCGGCGCCGAGCATGACAAGCAACGGCGGGCGGCCACAGTGCCCGACGTCACTGGTCGATGCGGAGCCGAACGATCACAGCAAGCTAGCGCGAGTTCGTCGTCGCGGCGAGGCCAGAGCGAGGACAAAATTCTGGGGATTGGCGTCAAGAATGCTCAGAAGAGGGGCCTGCCTGGAGTCGAGCCCGGAGCTTCACTTCTGGCCCGTTTCGGCTACTGCTGAGGGGCGGAAGTTTCCCATGACCCGTTCGGCATTTCTCACTCGCTTGTCCGCGCTACAAGAGCGTCATCGCGCCATCCTGGCGCGCCGCAACACCGTGGACCCCGACTGGGACAACGGGTGGTACCAGCGCTACCTGTATCCTGTGCTGACCGCCGAGCACGTGCCGCTCGACTGGCGATACGATCTCGACGAGTCGACCAACCCGCGTCTGCTCGAGCGCATGGCCGTCAATTCGGTGTTCAATGCGGGCGCCTTCGAGGTCCAGGGCAAGATCTGCCTGGTTTGTCGCGTGGAGGGGGCCGACCGCAAATCGTTCTTCGCGATTGCCGAGAGCAGCACAGGCGTCGACCAGTTCAGCTTCTGGGACGAGCCGATCCACCTGCCGCAGACCGCGGATCCGGACGTGAACGTGTACGACATGCGCGTCACACTGCACGAGGATGGCCATGCCTACGGCACGTTCTGCACCGAGCGCAAGGACCCGAGCGCGCCTTTCTGCGACACTTCTTCGGCGGTAGCTGCATGCGGCATCGTGCGCACCAAGGACTTCATCCACTGGGAGCGCTTGCCGGATCTGGTCTCCGAGAGCCCGCAGCAGCGCAACGTCGTTCTGCACCCGAAGTACGTCGACGGGCAGTATGCCTTGTACACGCGGCCCCAGGACGGGTTCATCGAAACCGGCAGCGGCGGGGGGATCGCCTGGGCACTGTGCCGCGACATCGCCGATCCGCGTATCGGCCAGGAGCAAGTGATCGATCCACGCCGATACCACACGATCAACGAAGTGAAGAACGGCATGGGCGCGCCGCCGATCGAAACGGACGAGGGGTGGCTGCACATTGCCCACGGCGTGCGCAACACGGCGGCGGGCCTGCGCTACGTGCTCTATGCTTTCCTCTGCGCCAAGGACGAGCCCTACCGGGTCATCCATCGTCCCGGCGGGTACTTCCTGGCACCCCAAGGCGACGAGCGTATCGGGGACGTCTCGAACGTCGTGTTCTCGAACGGTGTCGTTGCGCGCGCGAGCGGCGAGGTCTTCATCTACTACGGCTCGAGCGACACGCGCACGCACGTGGCCACGACCACCGTCGCGACGCTGCTCGACTACGTGAAGAACACGCCGGAGGATCCGTTGCTGTCGCACCGATGTGTCGAGCAACGGCTCGATCTGATCCGGCGCAATCGGCGTCGGACGTCGGTGTAGGGCACTCGCGTCGGACCCAAAGAGCCACGTCATTCGGCTGCCGCGCGAATCTCGCCGGGGGCCGTTCTCCCTCCACGCCACCGGTAGACGAAGCCTCCCACGAGCGCGGTGAATGGTGCCACGGCCACCAGTCCGAAGCTGCCCACTAGAGTGTGGAGCACTTCACCCGAAACATGACTGAGGTTGAAGACGTTCGCGAGTGGTACGCCTTGTCCCATGAAGACCATGAGCATGGCTGAATAGCTACCGGAGTAGGCCAACAGCAGCGTGGTGGTCATGGTGCCGATGACGGCCTTGCCTACTGACAGTCCGGAGCGTATGTGCTCGACGAGGGCGAGGTCCGGTGTCTTCTCGTGGATTTCGTCCATGGCGGCTGCGATGTCCATCGCCACGTCCATCAACGCACCTGAAGCAGCGATGAAGATGCTGGACATGAATAGCCGGGTGAGGTTCACGTCGAGATAGCCCGCGTAGAGCAAGCTCGTGGCAAACGGCTGCACCGCGCCGTGGATTCCGAACTTGCGGGTGAACAGCATGGACAGCGCGCAGGTAAGCAACAGGCCCAGCGCCGATCCGAGGAACGCGACCAGCCCCTTGCGCGTCAGGCCCCCAACCAGAAAGCAAATCGTTCCAATGAGCGCACCGGTCACGCCGAGCGAAAGCACGATCGGGTCGTGGCCCCGGAGAATGGCCGGATAGAGCACCTTCCAGAGGGTCAGCAGAGCGAGACCGAACGAGAGCAGCGCCTTGAGCCCCGTCATTCCGGCGGTGACGACCAACAGCAACCCGAACATGCCCAGCAGCACCAGCGTGAGATCCAGGCGGTACTTGCCGCGGGCGTAGGCCGCTGTGATCACGCCGTTCGAATTCGCTGCGTACTCGACCAGGACGGAATGCCCGGGCCGGTAGATCTCGTCGACCTCCATGGATCCCTTGAGCTCGTTGAGGACCTCGATGGTCTTGCCCTTGAACGGCCCACTCTGAAGCGTGGCGGTGAGCACCTGCGTTCCGGTCTTGATCAGCCGCGTGTGGCGAATGCCGACGTTGTTGACGGCGACGACCTTGGCCTTGGCGTGGGAGGACGCGTGGTCGGCAGCTGCCTCGAAGCCCGTCGGCATCTTGGCGAGCGCCACGCACGCCAAGGCACACACTAGGACGAAGAGCACGTCGGGCCGACGTAGCCCAGCGAGGCGTGGCGAGAGTCGCGGCATTTCGATCGTCTCACGATGAACAATCCGCGGGACACCGGCCTCTGTGGGGGGCGATGTCCCGCGGATTTGGGGGTCGCCTGACGACCCCGACCAACGCTCCTCGGGAAGGAGCGAGCAGTGGAACGGAAGGCGGCTGGTGGGCCACCGACGCTGTCGTGGCGCTCGAGTCGATCGAGGCGCTGGTGGTCAGTTCGGAAGACGCAGACCCATCGCGTCGGCGAACTTCAGCGCGATGTCCGTGTTCTCGTAGTAGCCGTCGAAGATCTCCGAGTTCGTCCCGCCGGCGAGCACCGGAACCGGCACTGCGGTGTGGGAGTAGGACGTCCAGCCGATGCCCGAACGGTTGTTGAGAATGTGCGTGATCGTGACGCTCAAGGGGTTGTAGCTGCCGTAGAGCAGGCCGTCCTCCTCGGCGGTGTTGGTCGAGTCGCCGAACATTGCCTTCGTGTAAGCGTCGTCCACGCGTTGCTTTTCGAACTCGGTGAGGTTCGCGTAGTCGAGGCCGAGCAGCTCCAGCATGTCTTCGTCGAGGCTGGTGTCGACGATGGTGTCCGGCAGGCTGCCCGCGTCCTTGACAGCCTTGATCCTCTTGTCGAACTCGAGGTAGCTGAGCTTCTGCCCTTCCATCTTCTCGAAGTACGAGGCATACGCGGTGCCCGCCCAACCGATGGTCATGCCGCCCGTCTCGTGATCGCCGGTCACGACGATGAGCGTGTCCTTGGGATGCTTCCGCAAGAAATCGATGCCTACCTTGACCGCGTCGTCGAAGGCGATCGTGTCGTCGATCGTGGTGCGGGCGTCGTTGGCGTGGCACGACCAGTCGATCTTGCCGCCTTCGACCATCATGAAGAAGCCCTTGCGCTTTCCGTCGCGGTCGTACAGAAGGTCGATACCTTTTTGAGTGTATTCGGCGAGCGAGATGTGAGAGTCCGCGTCGTCAGCGTGCACTCGGTCGATTTCGTAGTACAGGGCCTTCGAGGAATCGAGGACCGGGTTGATCGCCAGGGCTTTCTTGCCGGGCCTGAGGTGTTCGAACTCGTCTCGGGTGTCCGCGATGACGTACCCAGCAGCGGCTGCTGCTTCGAGGACGTTGCCCTGCGGCGTCACGCCCGAGCGGGTGCCATCGGGGTCGATCAGGCCTCCTCCGCCGAAGTAGTCGAAGCCGCTGGCGACCAAGTCGTGTCCTATGTAGTGATAGCTGTTTCTGCTCGGCTCATGGGCGTAGAAGGCCGCAGGAGTGGCATGGTCGATGGACACGCTCGACACGATGCCCACCTTCATGCCGGCCTGGTGCGCGACCTCCGCAATGGTCGTCAGATCCTGGGTCTTGGTCGGATCCATCGAGATCACGCCGTCGGCCGTCTTCTTGCCGGTGGCCATGGACGTCGCCGCCGGCGCCGAGTCGGTGATGAGGCTGTTCCAGGGATACGTCCTCTGCATGCCCTGGACCGGGAGCTTGCTCAAGTTCAAGAGCTGCGCCTTTGCGCTGCCGCCGACGTCGTCGTGCTCTTCCTTGTTGGCAAGGTAGGCCTCGGCCGCGTGGATCTGCACGCTGGCCATACCGTCACCGATGAAGAAGAGGACGTACTTCGCGCGAGGCCCCCGGGGCGCGTGCCGGCCCAAGGCCTGCTCGGTCGAGGCGACCGCCGCCTGGTCCTCCGTCTCGAACGACTGCCCGTCCATGCTGGCGCACGCCGCCGCGCCCAGCGCTCCGCCTGCGGCCACCACGAGGCCACAGAGCACGCTTGCCGCTACCTTGTGCATGCTGTTCGTCATGTGGATTATCCTCCGTTGAAATAGACCTTCGGGTTTCCAATGGTCAGCGGAGGGGAGCGTCGCGCTTCTGTGTAACGTTGTGATGAAATGCCTGCAAAGACGTCGAGAACTCGCGATGAACACGCGTGCCGCAGAATGCCTCACGCCTGTCGAAATCAACAATGAGCGAGGTCAGCGGCCGGACGCCCGCCTTCGTGCAGACTCCGCCACGAGGCCGGCGTGTCGTCCTGTTCCTCTCGGCGGGTGATCGCCAGGCCACCGTTCGGCCTGTCACGAAGTTCACCGTGTCTTCTCAAGGCTGACACGTCATCGACAACGCGAGCGTAGGCTGGACCGGTCGCAGCGCGGCAAGGACCGGTCCGCCTGTGGGCAAGAGAATAGCCGGCGACAGACGCGACGGTGTCGTCAGGCAAGACGTCCCGAGGCCCGCCTCAACAGCTTTGAGCCTGGATTGCCGTGAACATCACGGTATTGACGATGTCCGTCACGGTGGCACCCCGGCTCAGGTCGTTGACCGGCATGTTGAGACCCTGCAGTACGGGACCAATAGCGATGGCATCGGCCGAACGTTGGACTGCCTTGTAGGTGTTGTTGCCGGTGTTGAGGTCCGGGAAGACGAACACCGTGGCGCGCCCGGCGACCGCGCTGTCCGGCAGCTTGGTTCGAGCGACGCCTGGGTCGATGGCTGCGTCGTACTGGATGGGCCCCTCGATGCTCAACTGGGGGTTGCGTTGACGCACCAACTCGGTCGCTTCGCGAACGAATTCGACGTCCTGGCCCTTGCCGGAGGTGCCGGTCGAGTAGGAAAGCATGGCGACACGGGGTTCGATGCCGAAGGCGCGCGCGGTCTCCGCGCTCGAAAGTGCGATTTCGGCCAGCTGTTCTACCGTCGGTTTGGGGATGACTGCGCAATCACCGTAGACGAGCACGCGGTCCGGCAGACACATGAAGAACACGCTCGAGACGTTCTTGAAACCGGGACGTGTCTTGATGAACTGAAGGGCCGGACGCAGCGTCGCCTCGGTCGTCGTGGTGGCGCCCGACACCATGCCGTCCGCTCGCCCCTTGTACACCATCATCGTCCCGAAGTAGGTGCGATCGCGCATCAAGTCGCGAGCCGCGATCTCGGTGAGGTTCTTTTCCTTGCGGAGCTCCACCAGGGTCTTGACGTATTCCTCGAACCTGCTGTCGGTAGCCGGATCGACCATGCTCACATCGGCGTCGAACTCCAGGCCCAGCTGTGCAGCGGACTTCTGCACTTTGGCCTCCTCGCCCAGAAGGACGATCTTGGCGATATTCTGCTGGCGAATGACCTGCGCTGCTTGGAGAATCCTGTCGACGTCGGACTCGGGTAGTACGATCGTCTGGGGATCGGAGCGTGCCTTGTCGCGCAAGCGTCGCAAGAAGCGCCGTGGGGTTTCGGATGGTGCTCCGCCGTCGACGCGCTTGTGTGACAGCTGGTCGAAGTCAAGGTACTCATCGACGGTCGTGCGGATGATGGCGACCTTGTCCTCTTGGTGTGTCTCGAGGACAGGATGGATCGCATTGACCGCGACCGCAGTTGCGTAGGTCGGCTCACTGACCTGCAAGATGGGCATCCGCCCTTGGCTCAGACCGCGTACCAGCGCCATGACCTTGCGACGTGGCTCGAAGCCGCCGGTGAGCACGACGCCCGAAGGACGCGGGGTGTTGTCGCAGGCATAGGCGGCTGCTGCCGCGAGCAGGATCTCCTCACGGTCGCCGGGGGTGATGATGAGGGAGCGGTCTTCGAAGTAGTGGAGCGAGTTCTCCAAGCTCATGGCGGCCACCAGCACGCGGCCGATCCAGGTTTCGAGGTACTCCTCGCCCGAGATCACCTCCGCTTGGAGCGCGCGCACCACGTCGGTCAGTCGCGGGTTGGCCAAGGCGGGCAGCCGCGGCATGACGCCGAATAGCTTGATCTGGCTGCTACGCAGGGACCGCCTCAGGTTGTCGGCGAACTCGCTGTGCCGCTTCAGGTCGACCTGGTTGACCACGACGCCAAGCATCTCGGCGCCTCGTTCCCTCAGTTCCGAGCAGACCAGCGTCACGTCGGCCGCGGTGTCTTCGGCGGTGCGGTCCGCTCCGCTCGAGACCAGCAGCAGCGGCGCGTTGATGTTCTTGGCGATATCGACGTTGATGTCCGACTCCAGGGCAGGGAAGGCGCGGACGCTGTCGACGCCCTCGCACACGACGATGTCGTGGTCACGCGACACGCGTTCGTACACCTCCAAGATGTGGTCGAGTACCTCGTCGTAGGTCCCGTTGCGAAGAGCAGTGAGCACTGCTGCGCTCGTCGTCGCGGTCAGGTGGTCTTTGGCACAAGGCAGCTTGATGGCGCGTTGGATGAAGTCGGCGTCGCGACCCGGACGTCCTGGCGCGTCAGCCAGACTCACGGGTTTGAAGTAGCAGGCGCGGACGCCTTGGCGCTGCATCTGATCGAGCAGCCCCAAGGCAACGACGCTTTTGCCCACACCGGCTTCGGTAGCGACTATTATCAGCGGCTGAGACATGGACTTGACTCACTTCCGCTCGGAGACCGTGGTGCAGGAGCGCCTCGCAGGCGATCACGACGGAGTCCAGAGCGGCTGGCAGTTTTGGGAAACCATCGAGCGATTCGGGTCGAACAAGGCCAGCGGCCTGCTGCACCGGAAGCAAGCGGGGCTCTGGGCGCCCCGGAACCGCATCGGGATGGCAGCCTACACCAGCTGCCGGCTTGTTGGTACCAAGCACTGAACGAAGTCAGCACTCCTGGTCACGTGCTGCGGTACGCACCCGGGCCGGTCCGACGTCAGAGACGTCGCCCGAGAGCGCGTAGGCCACGGGCAGATACGATCGTGGCGGCAGAGCGAACGAATGGCCGGCCTCTCACGGGTCTCGCGTTCCGTCGCAGGCATGTCATCGTGCCCGCCGCTTGACCCTGGCACATGAGCGGCGTTCACTACGGGCCAGTGCGTGCCGGACGCGTGCACCCCTCAGGGATCGCGGGCTTCGTGTCACGCCTGTTCGGCATGCGGCGTACGCCGCTGCTTGAGCTCGCAGAACGCATCGCGTGTTTCCGCGAGATACTGCACGCCAACAACACCGCGTTGGGCCTCATAGCTCGCATTCAGGAAGCACTCGCTTCAGAAGCGCCGCTTCCCGCCGCCGAGATGCGACGCCTCGTCGCTGGCGCCACGGTGCAGACCTACCGCATGGTCATGAACCTCGAGCGCCTCACCGGCAAGAAGCAACGCGCGCTTCAAGCGCGGTTCGATGCGATTCAGAATGCCATCGCGCGGGCTGTGGAAACGGCGCCCGTGTTGGGTGAAGTCGACCTTGTCGTGCCGCTCACCGAGGTCGAAGCCGGGTTGGCGGAAGTCGTGGGTCAGAAGAGCGCACACCTCGGGCAGGCGCACAAGATCCTTGGCGCCCATGTGCCCGACGGTGTTGCCACCACGGTGGAAGCGTACCGGGCCTTCATGCGCGAAGGAGGGCTGGAGGCTCGCATCCAGGACGTGCTGGCTGCCGCAGACCTGACGGACACGGCTCACGTATTCGAGGCCTGCGCCCGCATTGCCGCCCTGATCGAAGCCGCGCCCGTTCCCGCTGCGGTGGAACGTGCGCTCGTGGAAGCCGTTGCCGGAATCGCGGGGAGCGATGTGCGCCTGGCCGTTCGTTCGAGCGCGTTGCGTGAGGGCGGACTCGAACTCAGTTTTGCCGGACAGTATCGCTCCCTGCTCAATGTTCCCCGCGAATGCGTTTCGGACGCCTTCAAGTGTGTGGTGGCGAGCAAGTACTCGCCCCAGGCAGTGACGTACCGCGTCGCACGCGGCTTCGACGACTCGGAGATCTCCATGTGCTGTTGCATCGTCTCCATGGTCGATGCACGCGCCGCGGGAGTGCTGTACAGCGACTTCCAAACGCGCTTGGGGTCCCGTACGCTGCTGCAGGCCGTGCACGGGCTCGGCGTCAGTGCCGTGGACGGCTCCGTCGAGCCGGACACATACGTCATCGACCGAGCGTTGCGCCGGGTCGTGGAAAGCAAACTCGGGCTGCAGAGCACGCTCGTGCGCAGCCTGCCGAAGGAGGGCACGGAGAAGGTGATGCGTGACTCCGGCACGGCCGCCGCGGTGCTCGACGATCGCCAGGCCGTCTCGATCGCGGAGCTCGCTTGGCGCATCGAAGCCGCCATCGGCACGCCACTCGACATGGAATGGGCCATCGATTCCGACGGCCGCGTCTGGGTCCTCCAGGTTCGCCCTCAGCCGGCGCAGGCGCACGCATCGGTTCAGCCCGAGCGTTGCCCGCTTCCCGATGTGGAGGCGGTGCTCGAAGGAGGTTCGTGTGCCAGCGGCGGGGCGGGCTCAGGCCCGGTCGTTCTCGTGGAGAGCGACCTCGATCTACTGCGCTGCCCGGCGGGCGCCGTGGTGGTGAGCCGAGAGGCCAGCCCACGCCTCGCCGTGCTGGCGCCCAAGATTGCAGCGCTCGTCGCGGACATGGGAGAGACGACGGGCCACTTGGCCACAGTCGCGCGGGAACTCAGGGTACCGGCGCTGTTTGCCACTCGACATGCCAGTTCCAGACTGCGACCCGGATCCATCGTCACCGTGGACGCCGATGCCCGGATCATCTACGCCGGTCGCGTCTCCGCGTTGTTGGACTCATGCGTATCGTCCGCCCGCGGTCCCCGCGACGCACATCGTGAGCTGTTGGCCGAGGCGGCTGCCCACATCGTTCCATTGAGCTTGCACAACCGGTTGGCGAGCGGGTTCAGCCCCAAGCGATGCAAGTCGTTGCACGACATCATTCGCTTCTGCCACCAGGCCACCATCGAGGCCATCTTCGAACTCGGCGACCGAGCGACGAGCCGTCGAGGTATTGCCGTCCGGCGGCTCGTATCGCAGGTCCCAATCGACTGTCGGATCATCGACCTGGGAGGAGGGGTTCGGCCGGAAGCAACGGGTATGGAGCTGACCATCGAGGACATCAGGTGCGTGCCGATGCGTGCGCTGTGGACAGGGATGACCGACCCGCGTCTTGCCTGGAACACTGCCCGACCGCTTTCGGTCAAGGGGTTCATGTCCTCGCTCGTGAGCTTCGGCTTCGACGAGGATGCCCGAGTGCGTGAGCTCGGCGAGCCGTCGTACGCATTCGTCACGGCAGAGTATCTCAGTCTCAACTCGCGGATCGGCTACCACTTTGCCACGGTCGATGCTCGCGTCGGCGCGCTAGCGGACTCGAACTACCTGTCCTTTCGTTTCGTAGGGGGATCGACGTCGGTGACCCAGCGCAGCCGCCGCGCAGCACTCATCGAACGGATCCTCGGCCGCCATGGCTTCGAGACTGACTGTCGACTCGATCTCGTCAATGCTCGCATCCGGCGGCTGACGGAAGCCGAGACGTTGGAGCGCCTCCGGCTCGTCGGTGTGCTGACGGAATACGTCAACCACCTGGATATGGCGCTCACCAGTGACAGCGCAGCCGCGGACTACGAACGGGCGTTTGAGAACCACGACTTCGGGTTCAAGAGAGAAGAGCATGCCTGAACGCGACGTCAGTCCGTACGCGCGCCTGCGCCGGCAGATGCTGGTTGTCTTGGTGTTGTTTGGCCTGCTGCCCTTGTCTATTGCGTCCGTCGCGGGATTGCTGGCCAATCGGGCGGAGCTCGATGCGCGCAGTCGCAACGTGCTGGAGGCGATGGTCAAGAACCGCAAGGTCACCGTGGAATTGTTCCTCGAGGAAAAGCTGCGCCAACTCGAGCTCGCGGCAGCAATGCTTCCCGTGGCCGAGTTGTCGCGGCGCGCCGCTCTGGAGGGCTTGTTCAACGAGCTGGCGCGCGAACGCGGCGGCATTGTCGACCTGGGCTTCATCGGAAACGATGGCCGACACATCGCATACATCGGACCGTACCATCTCGAGCAACACGACTACCACAAGGAGCAGTGGTTCACCCAGGTGATGGTGCGTGGCCGCTATGAGAGTGACGTCTTTCTCGGGTTTCGTCGCTTCCCGCACATGGTCATGGCGGTGCGCAAGCACGAGGGCGGCAAGGCCTTCGTACTGCGCGCAACGATCGACACGGATCTCCTCTCGACGTTGGTTCGCGAAGGGGGACTGGAAACTGGCGCGGACGTGTACATCCTCAACCGGGCGGGTGAGTACCAGACGCGCTACTCGGATGCCCACCGGCTGATGGAGAAGGCAGCGCTGACTCCGATCCCCACGCATTCCGGCGTGCGCGTGGTCGAGGTATCCGGCGCGCGCAACGAATACGTCGCTACGGCATGGCTGCGCACGGACGCGTGGGTACTGGTCGCGGTGCAACCCATGCCCGGGCTTGGCGCGCTGTTGTCCACACACCCTTCGGTGACGCTGGTACTGGTCTTGGGTTGGGTGCTGTTGCCGCTGTTGTCCGTACTTGTGGCGCGGCATCGCCTGCGCCAGATCCGGGAACTCGAGGGCGAACGTGCCGCGCTGTACGAGTCCGTGGCACAGACACAGAAGATGGCAGCGATTGGTCGCCTGGCCGCCAGCGTTGCCCACGAGATCAACAACCCGCTCGCAGTCATTCACGCCCAGGCCGGTGCTCTCGAGGATGCGCTCGTTGACGGACCGGACTTCCCGCTTGCCGGTGAGCTCAGAGACAGGCTGTGCAAGATAGCCGCCCAGATCGACCGCGGCCGCAAGGTGACTCACCGGTTGCTCGGCTTCTCCCGCCGCGTCGGCCCCGACGTGGAGCCCGTGGATGTGGCCGTGGCTCTGGATGAGGCCGTGTCCTTCGTGGAGAAGGAAGCGGAAGCATCTCGTATTCGCATTGTCCGCGAGTACGCGAAGGACGCCCCCATCGTCCATAGCAGTGTCTCGCAAATGCAGCAGGTATTCCTCAACCTGGTCAACAATGCAATGGACGCGATCGGCCGCGACGGCGAGGTGCGCCTGCGCGTCGCATCCGAGGGGGAGGGTGTCCGCGTTCACATCGACGACAATGGCCCCGGGATACCGGCCCAGGACCTCGAGCGGGTTTTCGAGCCATTCTTCTCGACCAAGAGGGGGTCGAGTGGCCACGGTGGCCTCGGTCTTGCCATCTGCAAGGAAACCATGAGAAACCTAGGTGGGCGTATCGATGTTCGCAGCGAAGTGGGCAAAGGAACCGAGTACACGCTGTGGTTCCCCAGGCAAGCACCCGAATAGGCGGTGTGGGTAGCGGAGGTTGAACGTGACTCTGCGCGTACTGCTAGTGGATGACGAGTTGGAGTTTCTGGAACCGACCGCGGCGCGGTTCCGCCGCCGCGGCCTCACCTGTGCCACGGCGCGCAACGGTGAAGAGGCACTCGTGGTGCTGGGCAGCGATCCCTTCGACTGCGCGGTGATCGATGTGAAGATGCCCGGTATGGACGGTCTGGAGTTGCTTCGGCGGATGCGCCATGACCATCCCGACGTCCCGGTCGTGCTGCTCACAGGGCATGCTTCCGTTCAATTGGGTGTACAGGGAATGGATCTCGGTGCGTTCGAGTACCTGCTCAAGCCCGTCGAAATGGACGATTTGCTGGATGCCGTCCGCCGAGCCGCTGGAGCATGATGCTGGGCACCCGGCCCCAACGTGACACGAGGAGACCATCGAGAGGCTGCTTGCACACGAACGCCATTCGACCGCACTCGTGTGTCCCGAAGTGTGGACTGCCCGGCCCGGCCGCGCTGGGCCAGCTCCGCGTGCACGGGGAGGCGAGTTCGCAATGGTCCGCCTAGGTGAATGGCTTCGCAACCTCCGCAGCAGCCCTCCGAGTGCGCCGCGCCAGGCGTCACGCATCCCATTCAAGCTCAAGTACGGCTATTTTCGCGAGCTGTTGCAGGCGAACGACCAGGTGCTCGAGTTCATCGCCGAACTCGAGGATGCGTTGACCGGCGCCCGTGCTTTCGGGCCGGAGGAGCTCCGATCCAGGCTGGACAGGGCGACCCTTGCGACCTTCGTGATGGTCAAGAACCTCAATCTGATATCCGGCGGACGCTACGACGAGCTCTACCTTGCCCTCAAGCGAATCCACGCCGTGATGCTCGGTGAGCTCACCGTTCGTCGCGCCGCGCGACCGGCCGAGCTCGTGGTGCCTCTCGACGAAGCACTGCGTGATGCGGAGGACGCGCTCGGCGGGAAGATGGCGAACCTAGGCGAAGTGCGCAACCGAACGGGGTTTCGGGTTCCCGATGGTTTCGTCATCACCACGTCGGCGTTCGACGCCCTTCTGGAACACGACGGCTTGGCGGATCACATTCGGTCGTGCCTCGCGCGCGCGCCGGTGGACCCGATCGAGCTCACGCAAGTGAGCAGCACCATCCGGCGCCTCGTGCTCGGCGCAGAGCTGCCGGTGCGGTTGCGTGCTGGCATCGAGCGCGCGACGGCGGCGCTCTGCGCGCGCGTGGGGCGGCCGTTGCGTTTGGTGGTACGTTCTTCGGCCTTGGGCGAGGATTCCGCGCAGCTGAGCTTTGCTGGCCAATACGAGACCGTGATCAACGTCGAACCGAGCGACGTTCCGGCCTGCTACCTGCGCGTGGTCGCGAGCCTGTACGGCGCAGGAGCCATCGAGTACCGGCGTGACCACGGCATCCGAGAAGACAGCACGCGTATGGCCGTCGGCGTCATAGAGCTGGTCGAGGCCGAGTGCGCCGGAGTGATGTACAGTCGTGACCCCGGGCAACCGACCGAGCGCCGTGTGCTCGTCGACGCTGTGCCGGGCCAAGGTGTGGGTGCCGTGGCAGGCGCCGTGGCGCCCGACGTGTTCGTCATCGCAGGCAATCCGCCCCGGATTGCGGAACGTACGATAGCCGAGAAGCGCCGCATCCAGGTTGCCGACGCGGCAGGCGGTTTGAGCGAGGTCGAGCTCGCCCACGATCGACGGCGGCGTGCCTGCATCGGCGACCAACAGCTGTTGGAGCTTGCTCGTGTCGCTCATACGCTCGAAGCGCATTTTGGCACGCCGCAGGATATCGAGTGGGCTATCGACGCGGCTGGAAACCTCCATGTGCTGCAGTCCCGGCCGCTCGGAATGGATGTAGCTCCTGCGACGGGCGAATCATGGCAACCGCTCGAGGGCCAAGAAGTGCTAATGCAGGAGGGGACATGCGCCTGTCCGGGCGTCGGGGTCGGCATCGTGATGCGGGTGGAGACCGAGGCCGACCTCGAGCGCGTGTTCAATGGTTCCGTGATCGTGGCCCACCACTCATCGCCCACGTTCGTCCGTGTGATGCGACGCGTACACGCCATCGTGACCGAAGTGGGAGGCGCCACCGGGCACATGGCGATCCTAGCCCGGGAGTTCGGGGTTCCGGCCATCGTGGGCGCTCCGGGGGCCGAGCGCCTCGTTTCCGGGACGGAAGTCACCGTGGACGCCGGCCACACCGTCGTGTATGCCGGCCGCGTCTCAGTGCTGCTGGCGACCGCGTTGCACGATGGACTGTCCGCCCGGCGGCCGCACAGGCCCGGGGAAGTCGAACGCTTGGCGCCCCATGTCTGCCCTCTGCACCTCATCGACCCTGCGTCGCCAGGTTTTCGTCCGGAGGAATGCCGATCCATCCACGATGTGACTCGTTTCGTCCACGAGAAGACGTTCGCCGAGATGTTCCACCTCGGGGATGACGTCAAGAGCAGCGACGAGGCAAGCGCCGTGAAGCTCGTGGCACACCTGCCGATCGACGTGTACGTCTTCGATCTGGGCGGAGCTCTCAGCGCCGGAGCCGGAGCAGGCGGCGAGGTCACCCTGGACGATCTGGCGTCAGTGCCTCTGCGTGCCTTCGTGGATGGGCTCAGCGACCCCGCGATACGCTGGGACCGTCCGCGGCCCGTGAGCCTCGGTGGGTTCTTGTCGGTGCTGGGCGAAAGCATGGTCGGGCCACCGCCCGCGAAGCACGGCCTTGGCCGACGGAGCTTCGCGATGGCGTCCGATACGTACCTGAACTTCGCCACGCGGGCCGGCTATCATTTCTCTGCCGTGGACGCCTACTGCGGGCGCTCGATCAACAAGAACTACGTTCAGCTGCGCTTCGGCGGCGGTGCTGCGGCGGAAGAGCGGCGCGTGCGGCGCGTACGATTCGTCGAAGGCGTGGTGGGGAGGCTCGGCTTCACGGTTCAGACGCGGTCCGACCTTGTCGTGGCGCGGCTACACAAGTACCCGCGCGAGGACATCGAGAACGTACTGCGCACCCTGGGTCGACTCACCGTGTGTTGCCGCCAGCTCGACATGTTGATGGACAGTGATGCCGTGGTGGCGCCCTTCGTCGAGGCCTTCTTTGCCGCCCAGTACGATAGGTTCACATGACTGCCCCCCGTTCGCTTGAGCGCCGCCCACATCGAACCGCGTGTGGACCGCTGCGAACCGGAGAGCCCGTGGCGGCGCGGCCTGGGCTACTTCTGCTTCCTATCGCCCTTGCGTGAGCGAGTCACGTTCATCAACCGCACGACCGACCGTGATTCGCCCTGCTGGCGGAAGGCCATGCGTACCACGTCGCCCTTCTCTGCCGCTGCAGGGCTCGCGAGCTGGAACGGCAAGACGGCGTTGGGCGCGCGTTCGTCGCGCACCGCCAACGTGTGCGTCGTGTCGTCCACGGCGACCACCGTGCCTTGCACGACCCTGAGATCGCCGTAGCACGCGGTGCACCCGAGCACGATGCTGACTCCGAGGAGAGACTGGACACGAGGCATCATCACTGCGTGCTCCCTGTCGCGACGGGCCTCGGCGTTCGCTTCGACGCGATCTCGCGCAGCATGCCTCGGACCAGCCATGCGATGATGACGCCGCAAATGGCCACGGCCGCCACCATAATCACGATGGCAGCGTAACCATCCATCTTGAGCTGCTTGAGCACGACCGAGGCACACGCGAGGTAGATCGTTACTGCAAAGAGCAAGCGGATGCTGTAGCCACGCACGTACTTGACCGCCACGGTGCCGATCTGAGCGCCTACGGCAGCGCTGGCGAGCATCCACATTGCCGCGATGATCTCGACGCGACCCTTGACGCCGAAGGTGAAGGCACCGTAGGACCCGGTGATCATGACTTCGAATAGATCGGTCCCGACCGCCACGGCCGTCGGGCAGCCAATGAGGTAGACGAGAGCTGGCATGCGGATGAAACCACCACCGACCCCCAGCACGGCAGCTACTATTCCGCTGAGCAGGCCCACGATCACCGGCAGCCACATCGAGCACGTGATACCTGCCGTACGAAAGTGAATCATCGGAGGGATCTTGATGCGATGCAGGGTGCTCGCGATATCGACGCCGCCTGCGGCCCGACCACCGCTCCGCGCGCCACGGCCGCGCTGTGCACATGAGTGCTTGATGTAGTCGTAGAGCACGAACGCGCCGATGAAGGCCAGGAACACGATATACGCCTTGCGTATTACCGGACCGGCCACCCCGATGCGCTCCAGCCACATCACGAGTCGCGCGCCCATTTCCATGCCGAGCGTGGTTCCGAGGATCATGGTGACGCCGAGCTTGTAGTCGACGTTCCCGAAACGACCGTGACGGATCGTCGATACGATGGACTTCCCGCCCATGTGAGCCAGATCGGTGCCGATCGCATACGGCATCGGGAAGCCGAAGATATTGAGCGCCGGCGTGACGATCCATGCGCCGCCTATCCCGAAGAACCCACCGCAAACGCCCACGGTGAAGCCGATGAGCAGCAACACCAGGACATTGAATTGCAGCCCAGCGATGGGCAAGTAGACGTCGAACCACTCCATGGCCAGCCCTACTCGTGGTGATCCGCTTTACCGAGACTGATGCCCGTCAAGCCCATCAGCTTGTCCGCGACAAGGCCGAGCACGAGCCCCATGACGACCATGATGCCAACAGCGTACGCGGCATAGAGCCACATGTTGCCGTTGTAGGTATCCGCCAGGAACTTGCTGAATCCCGGCGCCAGGTCACGAGTGTCCGCTACGTTTTCGAGCGGCGTCGCTTTTGCTCCGCCGGCCGCGAGGACCAGCCGAGGCCATAGCACAATCCATCCCGGCAACACGAGCGCGACACACTTCGCCCGACTTCTGGACGCATGTTGCATGGGCGCACGATCGGCGCGAAGACGAATCGTGTCAAGCGCGGCGTTTGGCCGGCAGCGAGAATCGGTTCTTCGCCGAGCTAGCGCATCGTTACGATTGAGACGATGCCCAAGAACCAGGGGTGCCGCGGGTCAGATCGCTGGGAAGCGGCGGGTCTTGCGCCGCCCTCGTCCGGTCGGGGGCGGCGAATAACCCATCGCTTCAATCGAAACGCGGCACTAGTGCCGCTCGGCCGAAGTAAGGCCAGTGGTTGTGCTCCGCCCGACTTGGGTGACGGCGGAGCACAACCACTGGCCTTGCATCGATCTGCCTCGCGGCACCCTTCGTCTTCTGGCCAGTCGGCGCAACTCCTGGCCCGAGCCACGCCGACTGGCACTAGCCAGTCCCTCCGCGTCTCGAACGGGCTGCCAAGATCCGTTCGCACAGATCGCCGATTTCGACCGGTTTCGTGAGGTAGTCGAAAGCTCCCAAGCGCATCCCTTCGATCCCAGAGGCAACGCTGGCATGACCGGTGAGCAGAATGACGGCCACGTTCGGGTGAAGCTGTTTCACCGCCGCGAGCAGGGCCACGCCATCGGCACCGGGCAGGCACACGTCGAGCAGAACGACATCAGGTCGGGTGGCCGTCATGGAATCCAGCGCGGCAGCGCCGTCGCCTGCGACCGCTGCCGCAAAACCCCTACGTTCCAAACGTTGGGCAAGGGCTGTGGCGAAATCCGCTTCGTCGTCGACAATGAGAACGCGACAGATCATGGCGCGATTCGTCTCGGAGTCTCGTCCAGTACCAGCGCAGGGGAGGCCAGTGCACGCTTCGACCCTCGACATCCTACATGGTTTGCACGCTTGCCGCAGGACTGGGCGCTTCGAACCAGGTCGACACGGTGTATGTTTCACTATTGGAACATATCGTGAACCGAGTTTCTCTGGTGAAACATGAGAGTGCAACAACCGGGACGCATCTGGCGCGTCCTGCAGCCCGAAAGGCAGACAGATTCCAGTTTCGACTCTTCTGGCACGAAATGTGCTTTCAGAGTTGACGCGGTGCCCACCAAAATCGCGATCCCTCGGTTCGGCGAGGACGTAGCTCCCTGTTTCGAGTACTCGGCGACGATCTCGATCTTCACGGCGCGGCGCCGCCAGGTGATCGACCAGGCGGACTTCAGGCTGAAGAGCCGGGACCCGTTGGACAGGGTGCGTTTGCTGCGCGACCAGGGGGTCAGCACGCTCATCTGCGGGGGCGTGCAGGACCGTTTCGAGTACCTCGTCGGTGCCAGCGGCATTCGAGTCATCTCCTGGGTGTCCGGAAGTGTCGACGAACTGCTGCGCCGGTTCCTCGATGGGCAGCTCACTTCAGGCGACGCCGCGGCGACACGACCGCGTGGGCGCCACGCTTCGGCGAAGCCTAGCTAGGGTGCAACAGCATGGTCAGCGCACGAGACAAGTACAGCTACTACGTGGAAGACAAGGCCTTGGCTGTGAGCGACCGGCCCCAGAGATTCCTGGCGGCGTTCGCAGCGATACTCGACCACGGCAGCTACGGGCTCCCGCTCGAGGTCTACGCGCGTGTGAGCGCGAGGTGCAACCGCTGCGCCTCGAGCTGCCAGTTGTTCGACACGACACAGGACCCTCGCGATATTCCGTGCCGGCGCTCGGAGCTTCTGCTCCGCGTCTACCGCAGGTACTTCACCCACGGCGGGGCGCTCAAGGCTCGCCTCGGTGACGGGTTCGTCCTGACCGACGAGTACATCGACCAGATGGCGGAGGAATACTACCGCTGCACGGCCTGCCGACGCTGCAAGGCGGCCTGTCCGATGGGACTCGACCACGGGCTCATCACCCACCTGGGGCGTTGGCTGCTCGCCGAGGTGGGGGTGGCTCCCAAGGCCCTGGTCGTGTCGGTCCGCCAGCAGCTCGAGGGTATCGGAAACACCTCCGGCATCCCAGCCGTGGCCCTGCGCGACACCTGCGAGTTCC
>JAFGIS010000289.1 GCA_016929495.1 Polyangiaceae bacterium
AGAGGAGCGCGGCGCTAACTTGTTGAGCTGACGTGCTCCGTCGACCCACCTTGGGCCTCACTGCATGAACGTTGGGTCCACCCCTACACCGACAGCGGCGGGAAGGGCAGCACGGCGATCGACCAGGAGGACGCCGTGGCCCTCATGCTCGAGAAGCACGAGGTGTGCTGCGGCCTCTTCCAAGGCTTCGACTGGAGCTTGTGGCTCACAGGGAAGCCCCACGTGCCAGTCGTCCACATCGCCCCCCTCGGAAGGGGGCACGATACTCCGACTTCGCCGTGAAGTTCGTAACTAGCTGACTGGACTAGAGAACGGCGGAGCAACCCCCGGAAACCCTGGAAAGAAAGGCGTCACTTTTGGCACGAAGAACAAGGCGAGGCCAGGTCGGGGTCGGCGACGTCCTTGATGATGTCTTCGAGTCGCGCCATGGCTGTTCCTGCTCCGAAGCCTGCACGCCGTGGCTATGGGGCCCCCAGGGTGTCAGGAAACTACTAGGCTCACGATAGCCCGGTCAACCCGGGAGTGAAGGGGTTGATGTGGGGCAAACGCTCGACCCTCGGGCGCGGTTCGCGAGCCACAACCCAACGGACTGTACCGCGGAGGAAGCTGAGCGTGTCACCGCCGCGGCTTGTCCTTGGGTGCGGCAAAACGAACAACGCGTGAACGAGCCGCGGGCGCGCGTGACACAACCGCCCTTGGTGGCATCTCAACGGCAGTGGCGTAGCCCTTCAGGAGCTGGCTTACGTACTCCTCTGGGAGTCGATGGTCGGCCGCAAGACGACCGAGGTCGGGCGGGTTGCGATAGAGCAGCTCGGCCATCTTTCGCATCGCTCTTGGCTTTTCGGGTGGCACGAAGACCGGCTCGATGCGCTTCCATCCGCGCCTCACGATCTGCTGGAAGAGGTACTTGCGCTGTTCTTCGTTGATGAGCCCGATGTCCTTGGCGCGCGTGACCATCGCTTGAATCGAGACGCCCCATCTGCTCTTCAGGCGCGCGAGGGTGTCCAGGTTCACTCCACCTAGCGCAAGCACTTCCACCCTGAAGTCGTCGGCGGGCAGCATGAACGCCCCCGCGAAAGCGTTGGCCTCCAGCTCGAGCGAGCGGAGTCCGCCTTCTGGTGCCCGTGTGCCGGAATGCAGAACGAGATGGCCAAGTTCGTGAGCCGCGCTAAACCGTAGCCGGTCGCCCGCCTCCGTGGGACACAGCACGATAACCGGCGTGCCAAGGTCTGGTCCTGCCCACGTGGCGAAGGCGTCTCTCTTTGGCAGCGCTGACGGCAAGGCGATCACGAGTACACCTGCGCGCTCCAGGGCGTCGACTACGTTGAGCACCGGTCCGTGTGGATTGAGGCCCAGAAGCGTACGGGCGGCAATCGCCGCATCCTCTGGGGGGATGGCAAGACGCGGGACGCGAGCGGGAATCGCCGTTGTCCGCAGGCGCAGCGCTACGGCGATCTCGAACGCGATCGCTGCCAGTTGGTAGATTTCCCGCTCCTCGCGCTGAGTCATAGCTAGCCTAGCGCGGAAGAGGAGCGTGCCAGCAGGGAATTCCGCGGGAGCATCCTGCTGGAAGAAGGCGGTCGGGAATCGCGTGGCGTTTGCGATTGCCTCGAGAGTGGCATCCTCGGGTTGAGCGAGGCCCGCCTCAAACTGCGAAATGGCGGGCTGCCTGACTCCGACCCGGTCGGCGAGGGCACTCTGGGTTAGGCCACGTAGCTCCCTGGCCTGGCGAATCCGCGACGCGTTGACCATAGGCTTCTAGCGGCGACCGTCGGCGGACCCTGTCGTCCCCGTCGCCTCGGCGGGCAGTAGTTCGATCGGAAGGTCTTCGACCACAGTAGCCACAGGGCGGGGAAGGTCGACCTGCCAGTAAACATCGACCGCCTTGACGCTAGCGTAGTGCGGACACGCGAGTGAGAGTCGCGCGAGAGTCAACTCCGGCGTGGCGTGCCAGAGCAGGACGAGCCGCAGGGCCGGACGCACGGTAATGCCCATGTCCTCGAACACCCCCTGTTCCTCTTGGGTGAGGAACGCCCACCTACCTCCTCCGATTCTGCGAGGCGGGGGTACGAGCCCCTCCGGCGTGGCCTTCACCGCTCGCACTAAGTACTCCGAGGACCTGTACTGGATGCCACTGTTCGGCAGGCCCCGAAGCCGGATCATCTCGGGCTTCGACCCTTCGACTGCGTCTTCGTCACCGTCGTCTTCGCCACCGATGAGCTCGATCTTCGTTGTGGCAGCTAGGTGGAACAGAGCCTCGTATCGCACAAGGTGAGGAAATAGGTGGGCATCCGGAGTGCGCCTCCGTCTGGAGAAGTAGCGACGCCCCTCTTCTAGGCCAGCCTCGAACGCGCCGTACATCGGGGCGACGAGCGGGGACAGGTCGTTCAGTGCCCTGTGGGCCGGGACGACGATCGAACTGAAACTCATGCTTATATTATAAGCAGAAATGACAGCTCCGCGTCAAGGAGAGTCGGCCGACCCGTCGCGTCGTTTGGGGGGCGCCGACGGCGAAGGAAAAGAAAAGGGGTCGCAACCTCAAAGTCGAAGCTGCAACCCCGAGCCGGGCTTGGCGCGCCGGCTTGCGCAAATCCGACTAGAGCATGCGTCGGCCCGCCGCTTCTGTCAAGTCATGGGCCCGGCGGCCTAACGTCGGGTGGTGTCGTGGGTCCCACTCGCTCAGCCAGGAGCCGCTTGATGGCGGGCAGACGCTCGGTGTTTTCGCCGTACAGCTGCCGGCAGAAGGCCTCGGGATTGAGGGGGCCGTCGAGACGCCGGTACAGCCTGGTTTCGACGAAATCCAGCAGCTCGTCTGCGTGTACGACGAGTCCAACGCCGACGCCGCGCCCCAACAGCTTGAATGCCTTCAGGTTCCAGAGGACATCGTACAACCTCTCCTGTACGTTCCCTGCTAGACCGGCAGCCAGGAGTGATTCTTTCGTCCGCTCTTTGAAAGCGTCGAAGCTTGGTAGCTGCTCGTTCGGCGCTAGTCGGAAGACCTCGGCCACGATTTTCATGCCCGGCAACAGAGTGTCGGGGTGAACTGGCAGTCCTTTTCCCCATCGCACGTGAACAGCCACACGGCCGGCGCCCTCCCGGCGAAGCACAAGGATTCGCTGGCAACTCCCACATCGAAGCGTGCCGGCTGTGCCGGGAGTTGTCAGAATGGACGCTCGGTTCCCGGAGTTGCAGTACGGACACGTGAACTCCGTCGGCACCCTCACTGGGAGCGGGGACATCTGCTCAAGCACTCGGACCTGCTCATCACGCGCGCTTCTCAGCTCGGCGCGCGCCTCCGCACCGCGAGCTGCCCCGAGTGCCGCAGCGTAGTTGCGGTCAAGCGCGTCGATGGCGGTCTGTGCTCTCGCGCGCGCGTCGGTGGGCGCAGACGAGACTTCCATCCACGCCATCTTCGCCGCCTCAACTGCTTCACACCACTCCTTGACGGTCATCATGGAGGGAGAGCGATCGTTGGCCACCCGCCGAAGCATGTTTTGCCGCAGCACCTCCAGCTCGCGCGTGGCCTGCATTCCGAATACGACGAGTTGGTCCTGCGCGGCGATTGAGCTGGCGTGGTAGCTAGCGACTATTCCGAGAGCCGCGAGAATGGCTGCCGACAAGAACGCAAGGACTGCCCGGGCCAGCGCACTCTCACTAAGAGCTGTAGCCACCAGCGTCACGCCTGCCAGCGACAGGCCAAGCAGCATCGGCCCTTGTAGCTCTCCGATTGCGGTTTGCACGTGGCTCCATGGTCCCTTCGGGCGTACGAGCCCACCCCTGCGTCGCGCAAGAAACCACACGACGACGGCCGTCAGAACGATGGTCAGGAGGTACCCCAAAGGATGCACGAGCAGTGTTGCCATGCCAGTCTCCATGCTGGGTCCCTACCCTACACCCTTCCCGATCGTGGCTTCACCGCGAGGGTGCTCGCGGACGGCCGCGCGTGGGTGATTCCTCGGACCAGCGTGCCTCCTTTGGGTCGGCCCGACCTGGCTAGTGAAGTCTCGTTTCAGCTTGCCCCTCACTGCCCCGTGTCGTCCGGGGGCGCCGCTGTCTTCGCTCGGCGACGGCCTCCGAGCGGGATCCCGAGGCGGTCGTTGACCGCCGACGCGATCTCCTGTTGGCTGCCGAGGTAGCGCTCGGTCGTCTGGAGGGAGGCGTGGCCGAGGAGCATCTGGATCTGCTCGAGCCCTCCCCCAGCCGCCCGGCACAGCCGCGCGCAGGTTCGGCGGAGGTCGTGCGGCGCGAGCGTCTCGATCCCAGCCAGGAGGGAATGCCGACGCACGATCCCGAGGACTCCCGCACCGGTCATTTCCCCGCGGACGCGATCGCCCTTGCCGATCGCGCGGAAGATCCGGCCCGAGGAGATCCCCGCGGCCTTCGTCCAGGAGACGATCGCCTCCCTCACCCACTTCGGCACCGGCACCGTCCGCACGCGCCCGCCTTTCCCGGCGATGTCCGCGAAGACGGCTCTCCCCTCTCGCTCCTGCAGGTCCTCGACCCGCAGCGCCACGAGCTCGCTTCGGCGGAGGGCGCAGCCAAGCAGCACCGCGAGGATCGCGCGGTCGCGTTTCCCGCGGAGACTCCCCGTGTAGGGGCTCGCCAGGAGCCGCCCAGCGTCCTCCGCCCCCACCCAGGTGCCGAGGCGGACGCCGTGGCGCCGAACACCCTTCACTCTCGCGATGGCGACCGCCCGCGCCGGGTCGAGGAGGCCGTTGTCGGAGGCTTCGAGGGCGAGCTTCCGGATGGGCGCGAGGCGCAGGTTGATGGTGGAGGGCGAGAGGGAACGGCTCTCGAGAAACGCCCGGTACTCCTGAACCGCCGCCCTCGTGAAGGGGCGCGGCGGGAGCCAGGCCAGGAACTCCCGAAGACCCCGCCCGTACGCCCGGCGGGACTCGGGGCTCGTCACGGAGTCGAGGACGAGGGCGATGAGCCGCTCCCCCTCCGGGACCCCTTCCCGGGGCACCAGGCTCCCCTCCGGGCGGCCGCTTTCGGGCTCCTCCGGCATCCCCTTCATTTTACTTTCGGGAAGGAGCATTACCGCAAGTATTTGCGTCTAGG
>JAFGIS010000290.1 GCA_016929495.1 Polyangiaceae bacterium
GGCGTCGCCGTGCGGGCACAGCGAAAACCGACGTTGTTGTTGCGGTTGGTAGCATCGTCGTTGTTGCGGTTGGGCGCGCGAACGTTGGACGGGTTGTTGTTGTTCCAGCTGCCGCCACGATTCACGCGGGCTGCCTGCCCGGGCCGCATCAGCATAGCGCGCAGGAGGCTCACATGAACAACAGACACAAGGAACTAACCGCACCGTCCCCGGCGACGTCACCGGCCCCGGCTGCCGTCATCGAGGAGGGCTACCAGGCGTGGCTCTGGCTCGACGCTCGCGTGCAAGGCTTTCCGGCGAGCGCGCGGCGCCAGATGGGCCACCGAACGCTCGACGCGGTGCTGGACGCCCTCGCAGCCGCAGCCGAGGCGGCGTACCTGCCGCGAGGCGCGCGCCGGGTGGCCGAGCTCGAAACGGCCAACCGCCATTTGACGCTGGTGCGGCTTCTGCTCCGGGGCGCGCGCGAGCGTCGCTATCTGTCGGTAGGCCAGCACGAGCATGCCATGAGATTGCTGGACGCCTGGGGTCGTCAGCTCGGCGGATGGCTCCGCGCCGAGCGGCGAACCGTCGCGGGTCGTCCACCGTCGACCGGACCAGGCCGTGGGTGACCTCTTGAAGCGTTTCACGACGCTCGAGGCGCTGTGGAACGCGGCACGTCGCGCTGCACGCGGCAAGCGCGGGCGCACGAGCGTGGCCCGGACGCTACTTCCCGTCCATCGACCACGAGCTCTTGCTCGGGATGCTCGAACACGACATCCCCTGCGCGCGCACCGTGGCCTTGTGCCGGCGCATTGTTGCAGCCGGAGCGGCTTGGTCGAGCCCGCCGAGGTTCTACTTCCCGGGAGATGACCTGTTCACGCCCTGGGTGCGCCCAGCCGGCTTGCCCATCGGCAACCTGACGAGCCAGCACTTCGCCAACCGTTTCCTGTCGCCCGTGGACCACCGCGCCAAGGACCGCCTGCGTATTCGACCGTACCTCAGGTACATGGACGACATGCTGCTCTTCGGCGACGATCGCGGTCAGCTCGAAGACGCAGCGCGCAACCTGGAACAGCTCGCTGCGGATCTGCGCCTGCGCCTGCACCCCTGGCAGGTCCGGCCCACGCGCCACGGCGTGAGCTTCGTCGGCTACCGCATCCTGCCTGACTCGGTGCGCGTGCGGCGCAGCACCGTGGCGCGGGCGGAGAAACGCCTTGCCCGAAAGCTCGCCGCGGCCAGAGACGACCGGAGCCTTTGGCCTGCGTTCTTCGACTCCCTACGCGCCACGTTCGCGCACTGGGACCACGCGGACTCGTGGCGGCTGCGCGAGCGGACGCTTCGGCGTCTTGGGCTCTTGCTCGGGGATGGCGACGATGATGTTGTGGAATTGAAAAGGGAAAGAGAGAAGAAGGCAGAGTGAAATTTACCGGGCACAGCGAAAACCGACGCTGAGGAAGCGGTGGGGAGCCCCGTCGTGGCCGCGGGTGGGCGCGCGAACGTTGGACGGGTTGTTGTTGATCCAGCTGCCGCCACGATCCACGCGGGCAGTGGCACACTTCTTGCTTACAGCATACGAGTCACAGTACTCCGTTTCGGTCCACTCCCAGACGTTGCCTGCCATGTCCAGCACGTCAAAGGGGCTCTTGCCCTTGGGGAACGAACCCACGGGCGCGGTGTCCGGGTAGCCGTCGCTGCCAGCGTACATCGCAGTCCACGTCAGACCCTTTTCTTTGAGCATTGCGACGCATTCGGTCCCGCATGCGTTCAGCCTGTCTGGCCCAGGAGCGCCGTCGCCCCACGGGTACTTGCGTCCGTCCGTGCCCCGCGCCGCATACTCCCATTCCTCCTCGGTCGGCAAGCGCTTGCCAGCCCACCGGCAGTACGCGCGCGCCTGATTCCAGTCGACACAGTTGATCGGGTGGAGTTCTCGTCCCTTTCGGCCCCAGTTGCAGAATGGGCTCCAGGTCTTCTCGTCTTCGGGTTTCATTCCAGGCCATGACACGGTCGCGAAGGCGGGTTGACATGCTTTCGCGGCCACGCAGTCCTTGTACTCGGCAACCGTGACCTCGGTCACGTCCATCTCGAAGCTCGGCAGCGTCACAGCGTGCACGGGCTTCTCGTCTTCGTCGCCGTCATTCGAGCCCATCTGGAACGTCCCGGCTGGGATGCGGACCATGCGTGCGCCTTTCAACTGCGGGGGCGGCGGGTGCACTTCCGACACCGGGATTTCGGGCGGCGCTCTGAGCTCCACGGTCGCTCCGAATCGCTTGCCGCGGTCATAGCCGAATTCGACCTCGACCTGTCGGCTCCCTGCTGCCGGAACGAGCTCGGCGAGCAGAGCGCCCACGTCCCATACTCCCTGGGCCGCAACCAATCCTGGCTTGGATGCCCCGTTGACCCACACCGCGAGCTTGGAGTCGAGCCATAGCGCGTCGCATAGGCAGATGTCCGGTCGATGCGAGGGCAGCAGCGACACCGCGGCATGTCCATGTTCACCAATGCTCGTCGAACCTATGGGTGTCAGCACCAAGAACCTCGGCACGCTCGGCCAGAGCTTCTGCGAGACCCGAGTGTGCGTGCCGGACAAGATCAAGCCGCCGACCATCAACGTAGCTGCCGTCACCCACTGGACGTTCGTCGGCCGCCTGACACGTCGCAGACCGGGAACACACCAGTCCTTGCGCTCCGACTCCGAGGTGTACCCCGTGATGACATCGCCGAACCCCTGAGCGGCGAGCTCCCGGGCTTTCTTGAGCGCCTGCTCGCGGCGAGTCTGCGATTCAGCGTCGAGGCGCATGTGGGTCACCCGGGCCGCGAGCTCGGCGAGGCTTCCTGGCTCGAGATCACGCGACGTTGCCGTGGCCAGGTTCTTGGCCCAGTCCACGACGCGCTCTGTCAGCTCGGGCTGCTCGGTGCGCAGAACGTGGACCAGCGACTCGCCAAGGGCACGGCTCATCTGAATCGTGCCGTCATTGCCCACGCCGAGCGTCGGGAACCGCCAGATGCGCTCGGCCAGATGCCACGGCGCATCGATGACCTCTTCCCGCAGCGCGATCAGGAGGCGCACGGTCAGGCCCGCGCGCTGAGAGAGCAAGGCCCCGGCGCACAGGAGCCAGAACGCGCTCTGGTCCGCTCGTGTCGCGCCAGGCGCGGACAGCGCGCCACGCCAGGCACAGACGACCGCCCGAGGGTCGCCCGAGGCCATCTCGGGAGGCTGCCACGCGGGCTGCAGGCCCTCACGCGGCCGAAAACCTGCGCCGCCCAGACGCAACAGACCCTCTGGGCTCATCGCCACGACCCGCAGCCGAGCTCCGAGCCAGCGCGCGCCTCGGCCCCACAGCGCCTCGGGCGCAGGATGCAGCCACAAGCAGCTGCTCAAGAGCCCCAGCCACGGCGGACCGCTTCCGCGCGCAGGCTCGACCCCGGATGCATCGCTCACCACGACGACCGTGGCCTGGGGGTTGGCACACAAGGCTCGGTCGAGCTCTATGGGTTGGGTGAGAGAGCGATCCTTGTAGACGTCTGCTGGCTCGCGATCGAAGAAGTACCGCGTGACCTGCCCGCCCTGCCGCTCGATCGCGTCGACCAGCTGCGCCGCGTGCAGCGGCCACTTGACCATGCTGGTGGCCACGTCCTCGAGCACCAGGATGGGCGCCTGCTCCTTCCAGCGGTCGAAGCGTAGGGACACGAGGCCCATGTTCTGTACGGTGTCGTGGACCGTTCCGCCAGCGTCGATCCACTCGGCCGAAACCTCGGTGCGCGGCGCGCTGAGCTGGAATGCTGCGTCGCGCGCCAAGGACGGCTCCAGCGGGTAGAGCGGCTGGGCGTGGGGCACGTCCAGCACGTACACGCGCGGTCCCGTGGAGGCCGCGACGCGCTGGACGTTGTGCGCCTGCCGACGACCTCGGCGGTCGCGCCAGACAAGGCCAAGCAGCCAACCTGCGACGCCGAATGCGAACAGCACACTCGCCGCCACGGCGAGACGCCGCCACTCGGCTGCCCGATCGGGCTGGCGCGGACATACGGGATTGAAAGCAAGCTCGGTCCTGGGCGGCGGCTCGGGGCCCTGGTGCGCGGTAGAAGCAGGATCCGCCGTCAATGCGCTGGCGACGGTCGATGCACTGGCTGCCGTCGGCACCGAAGCGCTCGACACGCGCGCGCTTTGCACGCCATGCGGGCCTGATCGCCCATATGTCCACACGCTGAGACCCACAACCACGAGCGCTGCCGCGGCAGCTACAACCACCCAGCGTCCCGCCCATGAACGCGGACGCGGCCCGGGCTCGACTTCCTGTGGGACCGGCTCGACCAACGGCGCGTCAGGCCCGGACGCCTGCGGCTGCGTGGACACGTCCGGCAGGGCCTCTCGGGGGGCCTCCACGAACAAGAACTGCGCCAACTGGTCTATCAACAGCCGCTCGGCGTCGCTCCGCGCCAAGAGCGCCTTGAGCATACGCACTCGCTTCTCACGTGACCAGGCGTGCGCATGCCGGAACGCCGTGGCCACCCGAGCGGCGTCGTCCACGCCCACGCTCATGCCGCGCTCGCGGAGGCCCTGCAGCAGCTCGCCGAGCGCGTCGAGCCCCGGGTCAGGCGCCGGCTTCCTGTAGGCGCTTGAAGTCATCCCGATCCTTGACGAGCGCTTGCCAGAGGGGAAGCTGCGCCACCGAGACATGCCCGAGCCCGGCTGCCGTGACACCCTGGCGCACGAGCCCCACGACCCAGGTCAAAAGCTCCCCGGTGGCTGGCTTCTTGTTGAGCCTCGGGATTTCCCGCACCCTGGTGAACTGCTCCACGGCAGCGCGGATCAGATCGGCTTGCACACGGCTGCCTTTCAACCGCTCGGTGAGGATCGCGACGAGCTCGGCCGGCTTCGGAAACTCGATGTAATGGAACACACAGCGACGCAAGAACGGCAAGGGGAGCTGTCGTTCGCTGTTGCTCGTGATGATCACGATGGGGCGAACGCGGGTCTGCTTCAGGCGCTCCCCTTCGGGCAGCTCGTGCACCACGAACTGCATGCGGTCGAGCTCGGTGAGCAGGTCATTGGGGAAGTCGCGAGGCGCCTTGTCGATCTCGTCGATCAGGACCACCGTTCGCGCTGGGGCGAGCACGGCTTTGCCGAGCGCCTCGTAGCAGATGTATTTCGTGACGTCGCTGGCGTCAGGCAGCTTGAGCTGGATATCCTTGAAGTGACGGACGGCGTCGTAGCGGTAGAGCAAGTCCTGAGCGCGGGAGGTGGACTTGGTGTAGAAAGGCAGCGGCTCCCCGAGGTCGAGCTCCTCGGCCACGCTCCAGGCCAGTCGCGTCTTGCCGCAGCCTGGCTCGCCGGTGACCAGCAGCGGCTGCTCCACGGCGATGGCAAGGTTCACCGCCTCGGCGAGCTCCGGGGACGCGCGGTAGTCGCCCCGCTGCTCGTGGTGGATCGCTGTCTCGGATCCGGCCGGCGCTGACAGAGGTCGAACCGAACCATCTCCACGGTAGTGCTCGAAGTCGTTCGTCATCGTGTCCATCGTGCCATCAGTTGGTCCATACGTTCGAGGATAGCTTCGTTGTCGCCGGCCCGCAGCATGTCGCTGGCCAGACGGCGCGCGTCCTTCGGCGGTCTGTCACAGGTGACCCGGAAGAACTTCTCGAGCTCCTCGGCCCGGAACGGCTCGAGCTCTGGCAGCACCTCGATGACGCAGCCTTCGCGCTCGTGTTCGAGGCGTGAGATCACGTCGCGGGTTCGTTTTGCGGTTCGGGGATAGCCGCGCCAACCTCGACGTCCGTCATAGGCGATAGGCACGAGCAGGAGGGCCGGCAGCTCGCTCGAGTGCTCCCTAGCGCGCGCGACCAGGGTCGCCCAGAGCTCTCCGACCAGAGTGAAGACCGCTTGAGCCTCGTCCTCGGTCGCAGGAATGATCGGATGCACGATCTCGATCAAGAGCACCCGCTCGCGCGTTCGTTCCACCAGGAGCTCTGCGATGCGCTCCTCGAGTTGCGCTTGCGTGCCTTGGTCCGAAAGCCCGAGTGCCTTGGCCATGGCCCCTGCCAGCTGCGCGCGGCGGAGCAGCGGCTCGTTGGTGCCATAGTATTGAAACTCCGCGACGGGACGCCAGAGCGCGGCGTTCGAACGCTCGAGCTCTTGCCTCAAACGGCCGAGGCACTGCCGATGACCACGACGCCGCTGTCCGTGCACGATCACCACCGCGGGTTGACGCCGACCCACGAGCATACGGATCCCCTCGTACTGCGCGCCGAAACCAAAACGCGACGTATCTGCAGGACTACCCGATTCGCTCGTCTTGGCCACCAGCGGCCCAGGGCTCCCACGCACGGACAGCACCACGAATGGCCAGGCCTTGCTGTCCTTCAGGTACAGATCGCGCCGCGCGGACTGCAAAGCCGCGTCAATGGGATCGCCTTCGGCCAGCCGTGCATAGAAGCCCGTGGCAAGCGCCTGAGCGTCGCGGTCGGCAACCCGGGACTGCATGCCCACTACGGCCGCAATGCCGTGCCGATGCAGTGCCTTCACCATGCCCCCGAGCGGATGATCGGCGCCGTCCGTGCCTGCGGAGTAGCAGGCATTGAGGAACACGAGATGAGGCTTGCGCTGCCCAGGCCCGGAAGCGAGCCATGTCACCAGTCTGTCGACCGGGATCTTCCGCGCCCCTCCGTCCGCGCCGCGGAAGACGAGCCCGGCTTCCCTGGGCAAACCATGGCCAGCAAAATGAAACACCTGCGGAGGCTCGAGCCGCTTGGACCGCGACACGAGCTCGTCCCAGCTCCCGCACGGGTCGATCTGGACGCTGAATGCGCCGGACGGATGGCTCGCGATGACCGTTCGAATGGCCTCGAGCTCGTGCTCGGTGAGCACCGTGCCGTACTCAGATACTTCGTCGCACTGCACTCCGACCAGAAGCACATCGAGCCGCCGCACGGGCACCGGAACGTCGGGCAGAGGCTCTGGATGCGTGCGCACCACGGTGAAGTGTGAATGGACCCCGAGCGGCAACATCCCATCCGGCGCCGCGAGCTCCCAGGGGTACCCCGCAAGGCTAGGAGGCAGGCAGAGCTCGATGCGCATGGGCGAGCGGCCCGCGCGCGCGTGTTCTCCGAGCAGGCGCGCGGCGCGGCTATCGTAGAGCCAGCGGCCGAGCCGTTGCCCGATCTCGAGCTCCCTGCCCTCGCCCCCGTCGCGCAGCGCGTCCCACACAGCCTGTGACCGAAGCACCTCGGGAGGCGGCCGCCCGACGTCCCTGGCCCAGCCGCACTCCGCGCCCAGACGGTACTCGACCGTGCCTTCGCCGGTGACTCTGATCTGGAAAAAGAGCGGCTGATCCATGCGCCCGCCCACGCGGCTCGTCGGATACACATCCTAGCCCCGACGGGGCCCTTGGGTCCATCCTGGCCGTCGTCTATAGTGCTTTGGCAACCATGATTGTGGACCCTGGCGCCGAGCCGCTCAGGCTCGCCGTATTTCCCGCCGAGCCCGTCGAGGACCCCCTGCTCACCGAGCTCAACGACGAAGCCCTGTCCACGGGCGCCGCGCCACCCGAAGCGTCTCGCGGGACCCGGCCCTTGGACGACCTGCGCGGCCCAGCTCGGGACCCGCCCTTCGACGTCGAAGTCGTGCGACCGCGCGCCATCGATCTGCGCCGCCTCTATGCTCTCGCAGGCAAGTCCGTGCCCGACGACCTCCGGGCCAGCCTCGGTCCGAAACGGCCTTTGTTGGTGTGCCACGGCCTGACGCCGTTCCACCGTCCCGGCGCTCGTGTCTCCTCCATCTGGGGTCTCGGCTACGAGGCCCAGCTCTGCAGTCCCGACGGTGCGACTGTGGCGCTTTTTCCAGAATCACAGACCGTGCGCGTCGGCAGCCTCGAGCAATGCGTGCAGGTGGGCATCGGCGCTGGCGGCGCGCTCGACGTACCGAAAGACGCCCTCGAGCTCGCGAAGGCAGTGCCTGGTATCAAGATCACCGGCGCCGAGCTCAGCGCGACGACCAGCTCGCACCTGGGCCTCGCCCTCTCGCTCACCCTGACGCTGCGTGCCGTCGAAGCCGGGCCCGTGGGAGCCGGAGGCGTGCGCTGGAACATCTACCACCACAAGGAACGGCTCGACTGCTACCAGGCGCTGTTTCAGACCTTGCTCGTCCGCGATTCGGAGCAACAGCTCGGGTTTCGGATCCGCACCTGGATCCGCTCGCACGGGCTGTTCGGGCTCGGCGCGAAGCAGTGGATCTCGGAGTGGCAGGACGTACAAGTGCCGTTGGTGTGAACTGGGACACCAGCGTCGTACCGGATGGCCCACGTGGGCTGTGATCCGTTGGCCAAACGCGACGCTGGTCGGTTCGGAAACGCACATCGCGCGTCCCCATCGAGGGGTCCGGGCGTCCGACTCAGCCAAGCCAGTCTTCGGTGTCGAGGCCTTCGATGTCGCCTGTTTTCAGCGCCGCGTCGTTGTTCACAAGCGTCGCGTGCTGCTGCAGCACACAACAGGCAATCAGAAGGTCGAAGTCGCTCTTGGCGCGTCCTCTTGCTTCAACTTGAGCGCGCACCACCGCGAACGTAGCACCTCGCCTGCGCGGAGAGTGACCCTCACTGCGGCCGGGCACGTCCGCAAGCAAGGCGTGGTCCCGGGCTGCTCTCTGCGGGACCCTCGCCTGGCGCGCCAGCGCCAGGCTTGAGGGACCCCGGCGCGCGCAGCCCGAGCGAGCACGCCGGGCGGCACAGCGGCGCACCCCGACGGGGGAGCATCGACTGACCACTGAGCTGCTCGCGGGCAGCAGGGACCGTCACGCGCGACGGTCCCGTCACTCATCGGGGTCACGCTCGAGCGGGCGGCAGGGACGCCAGAGCGTGTGCTCGGGCCGCAACCCGACGGGCCCCGACGGGAGAGCATCGACTCGCTCCGGAGCGAGCCCGGTCACCACGAGCCACAGGGACGCTCAGAGCGTGCCCGTGCCGCCCCCTCCAATGCCGAGCCTCTCTCGCTGCCGCCGCGACAGATTCACCCACCGCCCTTCGACGATGAACTCGACGCCACCGCTCGTTTCGCCGCTCGCACCGGCGCCGGACTCGACGGCCCCGCTCGTCTCGGCTCTCGTTTCGCCGCCGGACCCGTCGTCGGACTCGACGGCCCCGCTCGTTTCGGCTCTCGTTTCGCCGCCGGACTCGCCGCTCGGCTCCGCCGGCGCCACCCGCCGCGACCCACGCACTTTGACCCAATACGGCGCCTCGCCTGCGAGCTCGGCGCGCACGGTGGCGCCGGGCGGGAAGGGCTGCGTCGACACCAGCGTGACGAAACGGCCGTCGGTGGATCCCAGGCGGGCGCGCTGTCCCTGGCCGAGATCGAAAACGAGGCTCATCCGGTCTTGGCCCTGCGCATGGCTTGCTGCGCTTCCCGTGCTGCGTCGCGTTCTCTGAGCAGCTGCCGCTTGTCGTGCTTCTTTCGGCCGCGGGCCACGGCCAGTTCGATCTTGGCGCGGTTGTGCTTGAAGTAGACCTTGGTGACGACCAGCGTCATGCCCTGCCGCTCGATGGCGCTCCGGAGCTGCTCGATCTCCTCGGCGTGCAGCAAGAGCTTGCGCATGCGCGTCTCGTCGTGGCCGAACGCGGCGTGCTTGAGCACGGGGATCCGCAAGCCTTTGACCCAGGCCTGCCCCCGCGAGTCGATGTCCACCCACGCGTCACTCAGCCCCGGCGCGTTGATCCGTAGCGAGCGCGCCTCGCTGCCGATGAGCACGAGCCCCGCCTCGTGCCGCTCCCCGAGCTCGTATTCGAACTGCGCCCGGCGATTCTTTCCCACGAGCCGATCGCCCTGGTTGGTTGGAGTCGCGGTCGAACGCGCCATGGGGGGCAGGAAGCTAGGCCCGCAAGCAGGCCCGCGCAAGCGCGCGGCCGCGCTCGGTCGGGATCCCGACGGGGTTCTGCGGCCGCCCGCTCTCGGGGCCCGGCCGCCCTGCACGGCTCCCGCTCGGCCCAGCGCGGTGCTATGTCCTCGGGCACGACGCGCCCTGGTCGCTCGTCGTCCGCCCGATGAAGCCGACGCTACACACCCAGCTGGTCGGCGCCCGAACCCACAACCTGAAAGCCGTTTCGCTCGAAGTCCGGCCAGGTGAAGTCGTGGCCGTTACGGGCGTTTCAGGCTCTGGCAAGAGCAGCCTGGCGGTGGACACGCTGTACGCCGAAGGTCAGCGACGGTTCATCGAAAGCTTCAGTCCGTACGCGCGCCAGTTCCTGGAGCGGCTCGAGCGCCCACCGGTCGAGAGCCTCGAGCCGGTGCCGGCAGGCATCGCAGTCGATCGGCGCGCCCCGATCAAGAGCTCCCGGTCCACGGTCGCGACCATGGCGGATCTGGAGCCCTATCTGTCGGTCCTGTTCAGCCGGGAAGCAGCGCCGTTCTGCCCCGAGCATGGCCTCGAGGCCGTGGCGCTCGATCCCGTACAGGCCGCTTCCCGCGCCATCGCCGAGCTCGGGGGCAAGACCGCGATCGTGAGCTACCCCCTGCGGGTAGACAACGCCGAGCACTATCTCGAGGTCCGCGAACGGCTCGCGCGCCAGGGCAACCGCAGGCTCTGGGTCCAGGGCGTGTTGACGGACATCGATAGCGTCAAGCCGTCGGAAGCCGTGGCGGCGACCGGCGCGCTGGATGTCGTCGTCGACCGGCTCAAGCCGGTGCACAATGATCTCTACCGCCTGGCCGCGGGCATCGAGTACTGCTTCAAACAGAACGGCTCGAGCGCGAACCTCCGTGCCGGCACAGAGCGCCTGGTCCTCAGAAGCACCCTGAGCTGCCCCGAGTGCGGCCGCACTTTCGCCGAAGCGAGACCGGGCTTGTTCTCCTACGAGTCGCCGCTCGGAGCCTGCCCCGAGTGCCGCGGCTTCGGTCGCACGCTGGGCATCGATCTCGACCGCGTGTTTCCCGATCCCACGCGCTCGCTCGGCCGGGGGGCGATCCGCCCGTGGAAAGGACGTTCCACGCGCTGGGAACGCGCCGAGCTCGCCAAGCTGTGCGCCCGCCACGCGATCCCCATGGACAAGCCCTGGCAAGATCTGACCGAGCGCCAGCGCCGCTGGGTCACCGAGGGCGACGGCTCCTGGGAGCAAGACTTGTTCCCTGGAGTGCTCGGCTGGTTCCGCTGGCTCGAAACGCGAACGTACAAGCTGCACGTCCGGGTGCTGTTGTCGCGCTATCGCTCCTACGATCTATGCGCGGCCTGCGAAGGCAAGCGTCTGAACCCGACGGCGCTCGAATACCGGGTCGACGGCATCGATTTGGCCCAATGGCATCGGCTCGAAATCGGCGAAGCCCGAACGCGCCTCGAACAGGTCTTCACCCGCACGAGCCAGGGCGAGCTCGCGCGCAGCGAGCTTCACCAGCGCCTGAGCTACCTCGAGCGCGTGGGCCTGGGCTACCTCACGCTCGACCGCCAGTCGCGCACGCTCTCGGCTGGCGAGGCCCAGCGCGTCACCCTGACCGCGGCGCTCGGCACCTCGCTCTACAATGCGCTGTTCGTGCTCGATGAGCCGACCACGGGCCTTCACCCGAGCGACATCGCGCCGCTCTCGGACTTGTTCGCCGAGCTTGCGAGCCGCGGCAATGCCGTGATGGTGATCGAGCACGATCCGGCCGTGGTCGCTCGCGCCGATCGTGTGATCGAGCTCGGCCCGAACGCCGGCGATCTCGGCGGCCGCATCGTGGCCGACGGCACGCCCAGACAGCTCGAAGCCAAGAGCGGCGCCACCGCGCGCCTGCTCCGCTCGCAGCGCCCGGCTCGCCGCAGGCTCCGCAGCCCCACCGGCTGGGCGGTGGTGCGGGGCGCCCGAGAAAACAACCTCCGCAGCGTGACCGCGAAGATCCCGCTCGGAGTCATCTGCGCCGTCACCGGACCGAGCGGCTCGGGCAAGAGCACCCTGGTCGTGGACGTGCTCTACCGCGCCCTCGGCCGCCGCCTGCACGTGCGCGACCTCGATCCGCCGGGCGCACACGACGGCGTCGACGGCATCGAGAGCCTGGAACGGGTGGTGCTGGTCGATCAATCGCCGCTCGGCCGCACCTCGCGCGGCAATGCCGCGACCTACACCAAAGCGTGGGACCAGGTCCGCGCCCTGTTCGCGGCCGAGCCCGAAGCCCAGGCGCTCGGCCTGTCCGCCTCGGACTTCTCGTTCAACGTGGCCGGCGGCCGCTGCGAAGCCTGCTCCGGTGAAGGCTTCGAGACCGTGGAAATGCAGTTCCTCGCCGACGTGCGCCTGGTCTGCCCCGCCTGCAAGGGCCAGCGCTTCAAGGACGAGGTGCTGCGCGTCAGGCACAAGGGCAAGAGCATTTGCGACATCCTCGGCGCCACCGTGGACCAGGCACTCGACCTGTTCCGCGATTCGGCCCCGATCCGGCGCGCCCTCGGGCCCGTAGTGCGGCTCGGCATGGGCTATCTCACGCTCGGCCAGCCTTTGGCGACCCTGTCCGGCGGCGAAGCCCAGCGCCTCAAGCTCGCACGCGCCCTGGCGGACGAACACGACGCGGCGCTCTTCATCGTGGACGAGCCGAGCGCGGGCCTGCACGTGGACGAGGTCGGCTACGTGATGGAGGCCCTGGACAACATCGTCCAGGCCGGCGGCAGCGTCGTGGTCGTGGACCATGACCTCGAGCTCATCCGCCGCGCCGACTGGATCATCGATCTGGGCCCTGACGCAGGCGCCCGAGGCGGACAGATCGTCGCCACCGGCACCCCCGACGACATCGCCAAGAGCGACACGCGCACGGGCAAGGCTCTCAGAGCCAGGATCTCCACCTCCGAGCCCCCGCCCAAACCCCGCCAGGACCCGGAGCACCAGAGTGCGGCCGTGCGCGTCACGCACGCCCGCACCCACAACCTCAAAGAGATTAGCGCCTCCGTTCCCCACGGCGCGCTCACGGTCGTCACAGGCCCGAGCGGCTCCGGCAAGAGCAGCCTCGCCTTCGACGTGATCTTCGCCGAAGGCCAGCGCCGCTTCCTCGAGACTCTGACGCCCTACGCCCGGCAGTACTTGCCGACCTTGCCGCGCCCGGACGTCGATTCGGTCACCGGCATCCCGCCGACCATCGCGCTCGAACAACGCACCTCGCGCGCCGGGCCGAATTCGACCGTGGCCACGGTCACCGAGGTCGCGCACTACCTCAGGCTGCTCTACGCCAAGGTCGGCGTGCCGTACTGCCCGGAGCACGATGCGCCGATCGGGCACACGAGCGAAGAGGCGCTTCTCGATGCGGTGAGAGCGACGCGCGGGAAGGTATCGCTGCTCGCGCCAGCGGTCCAGGCGCGCAAGGGGCTGTATCAGGATTTGTTTGCGGCCGCGGCGCGCGACGGCATCGCCCATGCGTGGTGCGACGGGACGCTCATCGAGACCGACGCGCCGCCGAGGCTACGCAAGACGGTGGAGCATACGATTGATCTCGTCATCGAGGACGAGATCCGGCCGAAGGATGTCTCGGTTGAGGTGGTGCGGCGGGCCCTGCGCTGGGGCAACGGCGCGCTCAAGCTTCGGTCGCAGGCCGGAGTCGAGCGGGTGCTGTCGCGAGAGAGCACGTGCCCCGAATGTGGGCTCTCGGTGCCGGAGATGGATCCACGGTGGTTTTCGGCCAATACCAAGCAGGGGCGCTGTGAGCGGTGTCTGGGGACGGGCGTGTTGGAAGAGCAGGTGCGGGTGCGCAGGCGCCGACGCGCCAAGGCCACGAGCAAGACCCGGAAAAAGGGGAAGGCAAAGGCGCAGACCGACGAACCGGCGGCGACCGTCCGCGTTTGCCCCGACTGCGGCGGGGCGCGGCTGTCGCCCGTGCCGCGCGCCGTGCGCATGCAGGGGGAGCGGTACCATGAGTACACGGCGCGGTCGGTCGCGTCGGCGTTGCGGCGCGTGGGCGAATGGTCGTTCGACGGCCCCGACAAGAGGATCGCCGAGCCGATCCTCAGCGAGCTCGAGCGACGCCTGCGGTTCCTGGTCGATGTGGGCCTGGGCTACTTGTCGCTCGATCGGCCAGCGCGGACATTGTCCGGCGGAGAGCTGCAAAGGCTACGGCTGGGCGCGCAGCTCGGCGCCGGGTTGACGGGCGCCCTGTACGTGCTCGATGAGCCAACCATCGGGCTTCACCCGCAGGATACGTCGCTGTTGCTCGCGAACTTGCGGAAATTGGTCGACTTGGGCTCGACGGTCGTCGTGGTCGAGCACGATGCCGATACCATCCGAGCCGCCGATCACCTGATTGACCTCGGGCCCACGGGCGGTTCGTCGGGCGGGCACATCGTCGCCCAGGGCCCGACCGCCGAAGTGCTCGCCAGTCAGTCGCCGACAGCGGTCGCGCTTCGGTCAGAGCCGCCGCTCAGGAAACCCGAGCCCCTGGACTTGATAGCGAGCCCGCTCGTGCTGCGCGGTGCCGCGCAGCACAATCTGCAGAACGTGGATTTGAAGTTCCAGCTCGGCCGGCTCAATGTCGTGGCGGGCGTGAGCGGATCCGGCAAGAGCACCGCGATCCGTCAGGTCTTGCTGCCCGCCGTGCGCCGAGCGCTCGGCCTCACGGCAGAAGAGCCCGGGGCTCACAAGAGTGTCGGCGGCCTCGGCGACTTGCGTCGTGCGATCGAGATCGATCAGTCGCCCATCGGGCGTACGCCCCGGTCCACGCCGGCCACGTTCCTTGGGATTTGGGACGATGTGCGGCGGCTGTTCGCCGTCACGCCCGAGGCGAAAGTCGCTGGATTCGGCGCGACCCGGTTTTCGTTCAATACGCCCGCCGGCGGTCGGTGCAAGACGTGCGAGGGCCAGGGCGTGATCCGGCACGAGATGAGCTTCTTGCCCGAAGCCGTCACCCCCTGCCCCGCCTGCGACGGCCTACGCTTCGAGCCGCAGACGCTCGCCGTGCACTATAGGTCATTGTCCGTCGGGGACATACTGTCGCTGACGGCCCAGCAGGCCGTGGAGTTCTTCGCCCATCATCCGTCGATTGCACGACCGCTCGGCATCTTGAGGGATTTGGGCGCCGGGTACATTCACTTGGGCCAAGGGTCGCATACACTGTCCGGCGGAGAGGCACAGCGCCTGAAGTTGGCGGCAGAGCTGGCGGCGACGGCACGGCACGAGCCGACGCTCTACGTGCTGGACGAGCCAACGACCGGGCTGCACCTGAATGACGTCGTACAGCTGATGAACGTCCTCGGGCGTCTGGTGGAACGCGGCGATACGCTCATTGTCATAGAGCATCATCCGATGGTGATTGCGGGGGCCGATTGGATTGTGGAATTGGGGCCGGGGGGTGGGGATGCGGGGGGGCGCGTTGTGGCGGAAGGGACGGCGCGAGAGGTGGCGAAGCGGGGGACGGCGACGGGAAGAGTGGTGAAAGGGCAGTTGGGGAGGCGAGCGTAGGGCGGCGCTTGCCGAGGGGTAGCGGCTGGTGACACACCCCGGGGCCAGAGCTCGTGCGGCACGTGACCCCATCAAGGCCCCGCCCGGCCGAGCTCGATGCTCGGTGATGGTCGCGCGCGCATCGAGGCCGCCCGTCGTGCACGGATCGGGGCCGCCCATGGCGCGCAAGACAGCGGATCGCGCGCCCTCCACTTTCTTCCTTGCCATGTCGCTTTTTACTGGACAGCTCGTGGGCACGTGCTGCTCGGCAGAGCGCCGACAGGCTCGAAACATGCCCTGCGGACGTCCCGGAAGCCCGCTCGTGCGCGCTCGCGAGACGGACGGCTCTCGTTGCGTCGCGAGCTATGATCGGCGTTCCCGTGCCCGATACGGAGCACGAGAATCGCCATGTTATGTTGACGAACATGGCGCCCGACGTTTCGAATTCGAGCAGTGGCTTCTTCGCCCGAACAACTGGCTCCGACTGGCGGCGCGCTCACACCGAGCTCGAACGGCTCGCGCGCAGTCGAGCTCGCCTCGACTCGGAGGAGGGTTACTGGCTCGTCCGCGCTTCACGCGCCCGCGTCCATGCCGAGCTCGGTTACGGCAGTTTCTCAGAGTACATCGAGCGGCTGTTCGGGTACGCGCCGCGCTGGACCCAGGAGAAACTGCGCGTCGCCGAAGCCTTGGAAGAGCTGCCAGCGCTCAGCCGGGCGCTCTCCAGCGGCGCATTGTCGTGGTCAGCCGTGCGCGAGCTCACGCGGGTGGCCACGGCCGAAACGGAGATCGAATGGCTCGAAGCAGCCCGAGGCAAGACGCTGCGTGAGCTCGAGAAGCAGGTCTCGGGTAGAAGGCCGGGAGATAGACCTGCTGACGCTCCGAGCCAGGCGGCCATGCGGCACGTGCTCCGATTCGAGGTGTGTGCCGAGACGTTGGCGGTCGTGCGCGAGGCCATGGCCAAGCTTCGTCGGGATTCGGGCTCGGCGCTCGACGACGACGCGGCGCTGCTCTTGATGGCGCGGCAGGTGCTGGGCGGGCCGACAGACGAAGGACGCTCGAGCTACCAGGTGCTCATGACGGTCTGTGAGCGGTGTGGTCGCGCACAACAGCAGGCCGGGAGCGACCTCGTGGACGTGGGCCCGAGCGCCGTGGAGATGGCGAGCTGTGACGCGCAGCGCGTCAGGGCGGTTGGGCCCAATCAGGTCGAGGGCACCGAACCGGGCGCCGACACCGGGACCCACGTGGGGGATCATGTCGAGACCCACGTGGGTCATCGCGGCGAGAACTGTATGGGTGGTGGATGCCAGCGCCAGCCGGGCGCCGACCGTGCAGCTGAAGACGACGGTTTTCACGAAGCCAGTGGTCGCGATGGCCCCAACGCCCAGAGCCGTGTCACCGAGGGCCTGCCCCGAGCGACTCAGGACGTGCCGCCCGCCATCCGGCGCTGGATCATGCGACGCGATGGCGGCTGTTGCGTCGTACCCGGGTGTCGCAATGCGGTCTTCGTGGACATCCATCACATCAGGCCGCGTTCAGAAGGCGGTGGTCATGATCCCGAGGGGATCGTGGTCTTGTGCGCCGCGCACCATCGTGCGGTGCATCGCGGACAGCTCGTGATCGAGGGGCGGCTGTCGACGGGGCTCGTCTTTCGTCATGCCGACGGCCGGCGCTACGGAGAGCGGGTCGGCGCGGCGGCGGCCGAAACGTGGGCCAAGGCCTTTCGTGCTCTGCGCTCAATGGGGTTTTCGGAGACCGAGACGCGGCGTGCGCTCGAGAAGACCAGGAGCGCGACGAACGAGCTCGGCGAGGCGCCCAGCGTCGAACGTGTGCTGCGCGGGGCGCTCGCCGTTTTGACGGAACGCCACACGATGACCAGAGACGCACGCGAGCCAACGCGGCGATTCGCGGTTCTTCCCGGTGCTCAGAGGCCGCGTGCCGCTTGCGCTCGGCGCCTTGAGCCTCCTGGCGCCTGGTGCGGCGGCAGTCAGAATCAGCGCTGCGTCGGACCTCGGTAGGGGATCCGGCTCTTTACCACTTCGCAGGAGCCGAAGCCGTGCTTCTCAAGCATGAGCTTGGCCACGAGCGCTCGTACGTCTTGATCCGGGGAGGGGCCGACGACCACCTTCTTGAGCTGGAACGTTGGTGAGGACGGGTCGAAGCCGATCGGTATGTGGGGACACAACCCGTTCGCGCCAATCCGAAACCCAGTGGGGTTCTGACCGGGATCCGACTTCAGGAACGCCATGATACGCCACTCCGTTTCTTCGGAGTAGGCGGGATCCTTGTACCTCACCATGTGGCCGAAGAGTCTGTGAGCGAGTACGCGGCACGCGGCCAGAAGCGCCCTCGCTCCTGCCGTCTTGTCGCGGATGTACGTTTCTGCATACTCGCGGAACGCATGGCAGATACTGCCGATCACCGACCGAACAGCATCGTCGTAGGCTTGCCCGCCGTACTGACACCGAACAAGTCCTGCAGTGAAGCATTGAGCGGCGTCATCCTCGTCGGTCACGCCGAAACCCATCCCGATGGCGTAGCCAGTCCCGTGCCCGCCGTAGGCGCGCCACTGGGAAAGGCTGTCTTCGTGCTCGGAGAAACATGCTAGAAATGGCGGAGGGAAATCTAGCGGAGCAATCTGCTCGAGCTTCTCGAGGGTGAACGTGAGCAGTCCCTGCTCTGGCGACCGCGCTGCGTGGTCCGCCCTGGCCGCCCTGAGCAGTCCGAGAATCTTGTCTCTCCCCGCGACGAACTCCTTCGGATCGTTCATGAAACGGTAATGAGTGGCCCACAGAGTCTTTGAGTCGACAACGCCCAAGAACCCACGGTCCGACGTGTAGTGGTACAAGACCGGCGGTGCGTCGTCATTCAGGATCGGGACCAAGTCCTGGAGTTCCTTTTCCATTTGGCTCACCATGAGCTCGACGCCTGAATGTTTCGAGGGCTCGACCATCGGAACAGCGTACCACGAGCCAGCCGCTGCTCGCCAAATGCGTGCCGGTTGAACGCAGCCCAGCTTGAGGAAGCGGTGAGGCGACGCCAGACTTGGTGCCCCCCGAGCGTGCCGGGCATCCTAACTTTGCCGGCCGAGCGCCGCCCGGATCCGCGCGACCGCGACATCCAACTCCCGCATGACCAGCTCATGGGACCTCCGGCGTCGGCGCTCTCAAGGACCTGAGGCGGTCCAAGCCGGAACTGTTTGCCGAGCACGCACTGCTTCTCCAGCAAACGGATGGGCGCGTCCCGAAAAGTCAGACGCGCCGAATTCAGGTTTCGTGAGCGTGGGCTTCTCGCCCTCGTGGCCCGGTGTATTGGTGGTTGGTGCGACGCACTGCTGCTGGCGAAACCGGAGACGATCCTGAGATGGCATCGTCAGGGGTTCCGTTTTTTCTGGCGCCGGAAGTCCGGCAGGCCGAAGGTCGGGTAGTCGAGCGGCTGGCGGGGGAGATTGAGACGCGACAGACGGCGCGGAGCCAGTTGCTGGGAGCGGAAGCCGTGACCTTGGACTCGGCCGGTCGTTTCATGCGGGAGCAGCCATGAGCGGGCGAAATCCACCACCACGCGACACAAGGACTTCACACGCCCTGACCGGAGCCGTACTCTGTGACGATGCGCGCTGAGCGCCATACGAGACGTGGCCCGCTAGTCCGGCGCGGAGGACGGACGAGCGCCGTTCTGTCGACTTGGGTGCTGGCACTCGGTGGATGCGAGCCCACCCAGCCACCGACACATCCGTCGGAATGGTACGCGGACACATCTGACCTCGAGGAGGCGTCTCCTCCACCTGCGGCCAGGCCTCGGACGACCAACCGCGTCGCCGAGGGCAAAGCGCCGCCCGGCGAACTCCAGCGCAAGCTTCCGGAGATGTCCACCACAGCGATCGCGCAATTGGCGAGTGGGGCAGTTGTTGGAGTCGAGACACCAACCGGCCAAGGGAGTGGCTTCGCGGTTACGAAGCATCTTGTGGCCACCAGTCTCCACGTCGTTGCTGGGCAATCAAGGATCCGGATCCGGTCGCCCAAGGGGGATCTTCAGTCGGTCGTCGCTGTAGCAGGGTACGATCCCGAGTGGGACCTGGCCCTTCTGGTCGTGCCGACGATGGCTGCGCACCCGCTCCTGTTGGGCAACTCTGACGCGATGGTGGTCGGTGAACGTGTACTAGCGGTCGGCAATCCGATGGGGCTCAGCCTGACAGTCTCAGAGGGCATCGTGAGCGCGCTGCGAGGATCGGATGGGAGGAGGGATGTTCTTCAGACGACCGCACCAATCTCGGAAGGGTCGTCAGGCGGGCCGCTGCTGAGCTCGCGGGGGACTGTTGTGGGGATCACAACCGCCTTTCTGACCAAGGGTCAGGCGCTCAACTTCGCGGTGGCGAGCTCGCATCTTCGCGAGCTCATGGCCAACGCAGGCGAGTCCGCGCTGCCGCTGGGTGACTTCGCCCTCCTGACTGGACCCACGGAGAAGCCGCGCACAGAGCCGACGCCTGCCCCGTCTCCTGAGTCCCCGCCGCGATTGCCGAAGTGCCCTGAGAGTGTCGCAGGGTTCGTGATGGGTCTGCCCGTCGACGAGTTGAACAACTACTGTCCCCACTACACGCTTCTCACCCCAGGAATGGTCTCCTGCCCGTACACTCTCGTCCCAATGCCCTTCGCGTCGGCTCCGGTGGACCTCACATTCGGCGCGGGGCAGGTCACGAGCATCGGCGTTCAGGCGCACAACAGAACACTGGCGCTCCGAATGCTGGCCGAGCGGTATGGGACCCCCACCACGCTGCGACAAGACAAGAAGTTCGGTTGGGTGCGTGCTACGTCCTGGCCACAGGGCGGTCCGGGAGCTGTCGAATGGAGGTGTGAGGGCGGCAGGATACGGCTTGTGTCTCTCGACGGTAAGAAGCACGAGGTCGTCTTCGCGTCCGACCTCTACGACCGGCTGAGCGAGACAAGCTACTAGACACTACACCGTCGAACCCTTGGCAGCTTGCGCAGCCAGCGAGCACGGACGGATGCGGGGCATCACCGGCCGCCGCTGACTGGATCGTCGAGTCGGGGCCGGGCCGCGAAGAAGTGGGCGGACGCTTGGTCTGCAGCAGGAGCGGCCCGAGGTGACGAAGAGGGACACGGCACGGGGCGAGTCGTGAAGGGGCAGATGTGGCGGCGGGCGTGGCGGCACCCTCCGCAGGGCCCGGCCTCACCGACCCAGCGCCTCCCGAATCTGCGCGACGGCAACGGCTGGCTCGCGCATCACCACCTCCGCATCCACCCGCAGCACCCGGTATCCGAGCTTGGCCAGCGCCCGATCGCGCCGAGCATCGGCGCGGGCCCGACCGACATGCGAGCCCCCGTCCACTTCAACCACCAGACGAGCGGCCGGCGCGACGAAGTCCACCACGTACTCCCCGATCACCGTCTGCCGACGAAACGCGA
>JAFGIS010000291.1 GCA_016929495.1 Polyangiaceae bacterium
CCCGAGGTTGTTCAGGCTCGTCGCCAGGTCCGGCAGGAACGCATCCGGTCGCGCTCTCGCCAGCGTCCGATACTGGTCCACCGCCTCCTGCGTCGCCCCCAGCGCCTCCTCTGGTCGCCCGAGCTCCGAAAGCCTGTTGCCAATGGTCCCGATGAGCGCGGCCTTGGCGGCGCTGTCGAGCTCACCGGACGCGTGCAAGCGGCGCTGTGCGGCCCAGAGCGCGATCTCCGCCAGAACGACCGAGTGTTCCGGGAGGCTCTGCTCCACGGCCTCTGCCAGGACGAGTGTGTCTACGCTCTTGAACGCGCGAAGCAGGCACATGGCGAGCGCCGGGGCGAATCGGGCCGCGCCGGCCAGGGCGGGCAGCTCTGGCATGGACACCAGTGCCTGGCAGGCCGCGCGGGCGCGCTGTTCGACGTCGCCCGAGAACGCTGCCTCGAGCCAGGTGCTCATGCGCCCCATGAGCTCCCGGTCGTCCCGACGCGACTCGACGATCCGCCCCAACACCACGAACGTATGCTGCAGCTGAGCGTCGCCGGCACCGTCCAGGGCGGCGGCGAGGGCCGCGTCACCGGAACGTGTGAGACAACGCAGCACCATCGCTTCGCCGAGCAGATCGGGTTCCATGGGAGCGACCCACTCATCGACTCGGCCGGCCTGCGCTCGCCCTGGCCACAGGTCACAGAGCAGCCGCAAGAACCCGGCGTCGAGCTCGGGAGCCAGGCGCTGACGCAATAGCTCTGCCTCGCGCTCGGTGGCGCCGTTGCGCAGGGTGATGGCAGAGACCAGCCGGCGTGCCCAGACCGGGAACTCCCGAGCGTCCCAACGGGCTAGACCGCGCGCCGCGTCACGCCAGAAATGCTCCTCGTGCACGCAGGCCTCGTCCAGCAGCCTGTCCGCAGCCAACGGCTGACCGAGCAGCGACGCCAGAGCAGCCAGGTGCAGGTACAGCACGCGCGAGAACACCTCCTCCTCGAGCATCGGCCCAGCCGCAGGCAGGTCCGCGGCCTGGGGCAGCGCGCGGGCCAGGTGGGTGCGGGCGTGTTCGAACACCTCGCGGCGCCGTCCTGGCGTGACGGCGACCGGCCTGAGCTCCAGGGGCTCGTGCCGCTCGAGCGCGCAGCGCAGCGCCTCGTCCGATTGCTCGATCAGGTTCTGCCACCAGCTGCCCGAATGACGGGACAATAGCGCGAGCCGTAGCCCGACTCCGGGCAGCTCGAGCGCAGCGCGGCAGACCGATGCGAGCAATCGGTGCAGATCCGCACGGGCTTCCGCATAGTCCACGACCATGAGCGCGGGCTGCCCGCTCCGGGCGATGTCTTCCAGCAGACGCTCGGCGTCGCTCTGCTCGTTCAAGAACCCCGCATGCCAGCCCAGCCTGCGCTGTCGGCGGCACTGCTCGATGAACAGCCGCGTCTTGCCCGCGCCGCCAGGGCCGCAGAACAGGCGGATCCCGAGCGAGGTATCGCTGGCGCACCAGGATTCGATGGCTTCGAGCTCGGTCTCGCGAACCACCTCCTGAAACGGAACCACTCTGCGGTCGGGCAGGAGCAGCGCGGCAGGACGCCGATCATACCGGGTCTCCGGGACGTAGACGCGAGTCGCTAGCCCGACCGTCGGCACCACCGGCAGGTCTGCGTGCCCGAAGCCACCGAGCTCGGTCGCGAGCGCGGGGCAGTCGCCGAGGCATTGCTCCAAGATGCTTTCGACGGGTGTTGCATCCAGACGACGGCCATCGAACTGGGGCGGCAAGTCACGGATCACGCCCACCAGACGGCGCTGGGCGAACACCGCGGCCCCGGACAGCCCTCGCCAGCCTTCGTGCGTGCGTGGCCAGCTCTCGGCCGCGAGCTCGAGTAGCCCGCGGACCGCCCCGCCTCCCACGGTGATCACACCGAAGCCCCCGACCGTCTCGCGCAGACACGCGTCATCACGCTCGATGCGGCCCGCGCGCGCAAATCCCGTGCACTCCCAGTCCACCGACTGGCTGCGCCCGAAGCGCCCAGCCGACGGCGCGGGCGACGCCCCGAGGTCCAGGGGGCTCGCCAGGCGGAGCACGCACGCGTCGAGCTGGTCGTCGGACGACCAGGCCACAGACGCGGCATGGTACTCGGGGCTTCCGCAGCGGCAGATTTCGACGCGGCTCCGACCGGAAACCACGTGTCTTGCGGTCAGCACGAGCGACGGCGTGACGAGGTAGCCGGAGCCAACATCGGGCTCACTGTAGACCATGGCCACCCGGCTCACGTGCATGGCGCCGCGTCCTCCGGTCGTGCGCTAGCCCTGCGCAGGACGCTTGGGTTCCGAGTCCGCGATGAAGAGCGGCCGGTTTCGCGGCTCGCCGTCCACCATCACCATCTCGCACGGCTCGAGCTCGAGCCGGAACACGTGCGTGTCCTGCTGGGTCTTGCCGAGCTTGCCGCCGGCCTCGACCACACCGAACTTCAGCTTGCCGCCGAGGCCGTCCTCACGGGTGATGGCGATCCGAAGCTCGAGCTCGACCTTCTTCACCTCGAAACGAACTCGTTCCCCTTCGCCCCGACTGAGAGCTACTTTGAGCTCCTGTCGCAGTGACTCGATCATTTCCGACAGCGGGATATTGCGCTTGAGCTCCTCGGCAAGACAATCGGCCATGACGCCTCCGGATCGGGAGGATAGGCTGGGTGCTGGCGCGTGACAAGCGGGGGCGCGAGGGGGCGCCGAGGCGCACGGCTACGCGGGACCTCGGCCGCGCGCAGCTGGCGTAGCACGCGTAAGGCGGGACAGCCCCAGCCTGTACTCCGCGTACGCTTCGCAGGCTGGGGACCCCGGCCGCGCGCAGCTGGCGCAGCCAGCGAGCCGCCCAAGCTGTGCTCCGGCTTCGCCTTCGCAGCTTGGGGTCCCGGACGGATGCGGGGCATCCCCAGAGCATCACCCGATGGTGATAGCGGGGGCCGATTGGATCGTGGAACTGGGACCGGGTGGGGGGGATGCGGGGGCAACGTGCAGGACCTAGCGCTTCCATCCTCCAAGGGCAGCGAGCAGCGGCACCTTCTCCCAGTGGTCACCAAGAGCACGCTGCATCACGGAGGGCGCGTCGGCGGCGACCGCCGCGAACGCGCCCCGGAAGCGCTGGAGCGACCCGATGAACCGATCCTCCAACTGCGAAGGCGCTCTGCCGATCTGGCGGGCCAGCAGCTGCACGTCAGCACGCCCGAGGGACCGGAAGCTGCGCGTGTGGCCCAGCTTGAGGCCCAGCATCGGCCCCTCCGGCGACGCCCAGCCAAAACGCGCTGGATCACAGGCGATGCTGCAGACTTGGTCGTAGCAGGGTGCGAGCCTGGGGATGCCAGCGCCCGCTGGGTACACAAGACTCCAGTTCTTCAGGTGCGCGTCTCCGTTCCCGCTGGCGACAACGAACGCTACTCGGTCGAGCAAGCCATCGAGCTCGTTGCTTCCGCAAGCATCACGGATGACCCGAGCAACAGTCGCCACTGTAGCGCGAGGCTGCCCCGTTTCGCCGTACTTGTGTTCCGGGGCCAGGTTGAGCACCTGGGCAAAGTCCTCCTGGTGGATGCGGGCACCGCCCGGTGCACGATCGTACCGCCGCACTGCGAAGACGTCACGTACGCCTTGACGCACGAACGCATCGAGCCCCTGAATGGAATCGATCGGCGTCACCTCGCAATCCGGCACTGGCAGTCCTGCCGCGCGCGCCCAACGCATCGTGCAGAGCTCCACCGTCGGGAGCAGGTCCATGCCGTCTCCGGGGACCTTGATGATCCAGCTGCCACCGCTGCCGCGGGCTGGCAGCGTGAACCTGGTGCCCTGCTTGGCCACGGAAAACTTGAGCTGAGCGCCTGCCAACGAGAAACGAAGAGGGTCGCCTTGTCGCGCGATGGGCTCGTCATCGGCTGGGGGTTCGCCGCCGTTCTTGTCGGGCTCGATCACAACCGCGCCGGGCAGGTCGGCGCCGAGCGCTTCGAGCAACTTGAAGGACTGTCCCTGGGTTAGCTCGAAATGCCTGCAGAGCAGGCGTCGGAGTTCGCTGTCGCGCTCGGGCAGCAAGTTTTCGAACCACAATGGCAGGTGGCTGGAGCGACGCGGCGTCGACCGCCGGTTGAGCTCCTGCAGATAGCACAGACTCAGCACTGGCCGCTGGCCGCCATCGAGCCACTCACGGTCGGGCTCGAAGAAGTGCCCCTCCGAGCGGTTCTGGACGAGACCGCCGACCCGGGTGCCGGCCACCGAAACCCAGAGCCGCGACATCAATCGCCTTCCCTATCGAGGTACTCTGAAAGAGGCGCCAATCCGAGGGGCTCGTCCTCGGCGCACTGGTCAGCCAGAAAAGACGTCACCAAGCGCTGTAGAGCCCGCCCTCTCAACTCCAAGAACGCAGGCACATCCTTGTTCCGGAGCGCCTCGAAGGTCTGGTCGTCGATCAGATGGGACCCGAGCACTTGTGCGTGCCGTATGGGGTCGAGCGGCCTCAGCTGGCTTTGCAGCCCGGTGTGCCCTTCCTCGAGCAGGACGCGATTGGCACCAGAGCGCGCCAGGCGTCTTGCTCCTTCATCGAGCCCCTCCCAGTCGTGCGAGGCGAAGACTTCGCGCGCGATGCGATCGCGGGCCATGAGCGATCTCGGGTCGATGCGATGCGGCGAGAGCGTGATGCTCACTGCATCGCCTTCGACATCAGCCACTGACACTTCCGGCGCGGACAGCGGCTCGAGCGAGAGCAGAGCAAGAGTCTCAATTCGACTATGTGCGCTCTGGCCATTGAACGGGGCCAGCTTCCACGGCCTCGCGTCGGCGAGCGGTACGCGCTCAAGCAACCTGCGCATAGACTCCGACTCGTCCTCCTGGACTAGCCGCAGCTGCTCGCGCATTTTCGATACCTCGGCGCGCTGATGCGCCGAGGTGGCCGCACCACGCCAGAGCCAACGAATCAGCCGACGTCGGTTCCACGCGTTGGGATCGGGAAAGTGCCTGAACCAGCGCGCCAGAATCGAAAACACGACCGGATAGGGCACTAGCCTCACGTGAGGGATCCCAGCGTCCTCCTGCAAGAACGAGACAACGCGAGCCACGACGTCCTCGGCCTCGTTCGAAGAAACGAGGCTTGCCAGTTTCTGCTCTGTGAGATGCTCGACACGCCTGGTCGGATCCTCGTCGCTCATGGCTAGTACCATCTTCAGGACTTCCGAGCGCGAAGGACGTCCGAACCCATCGCGGTCGCCCACCTCCTGGAGGCGCTCGAGGTCGAGGTGCTGGTGCTCGGCTGCCGGCTCGGCGGAGCGTCGGCCGAACAGGGCGTGGAAGACCTCCTCGGTGCGCATGCGGGCACCGGTGCTGTTCAACCGGGCGAAGATGGCGCGAAGGGCGTCTTCGCTGGCCGTGTCTACGACGTACGCTGGTATGGAGTAGTCTAGGATTCTCTGCTGTGCGTCCTCCGCGGCACCGACGAGCGTCTCCTCGTCACACCATTCCACCTCACGCACGTACTTGCCCAGACGCCTCAGATCCCCGAGGACTGAAAGGGGGACGCATGTACCGGAGTCGTTCGCTTCGACGAGCCGCTGCCCATCGACATCGAAGTAGAGCTCCCAGCGGTGCTCGCCCGGAGCCTGCTCGAGGTCGAGGAGTGCACCCGCGAGGGCCGTGATGCGCTGCTGGCCGTCTACCACCCACCATGCCTCGCTCATGCTCTGCGCGTGTAGTCGCGCAGTGCCAATCTGGATTTCCTGCTCGGGCGCGGAACGCTTCCAGAAGAGCAGGGAGCCGATGGGGTACCCTCGCCAAATGCTATCCAGGAGCTCCAGATTCTGACGCCTTTGCCACCTTAGCGGCCGCTGAAACTCGGGAACGCGCATTCTGCCGGCCTGCACCCGCTGGATCAGGTCGCGGACAGTGAGAGCGGTCGCTTCCGGCCGGCTCTGTAAGGGACGAAAGGGGGGTGAGGGGATTGCATCCATCATGCGTACGCCTCGTGGACCCGAGCGTACCACGAGCAAACCAAGTGTCCCTTCCTGTTGGCGCCGAAAGACGGTCCATGGGCCGAAAGTCCGTGACGCGGGTCGAAGCGTGCCGTTCCTCGTCCTTTGTGGCATTCACTCATTCGCGCGCGAAGCGGCCGTGCACAAGCAATGGGGCAGCCGAACGCCCACAGGGCGAGGCAAACGAGCGCGGACGGAAGTGGGCAGCCCGCGCTCGCTTGGCCCTCACGTCTGGGACGCTTGCCCGGCTGGCTCGGAGGCGTCCAGGGGGCCCACCCTCGCCGGCTCTTGCGTACCCAGCGCCTCTCGGATCCGCGCGACCGCGGCGGGCAATTCCCGCGTCACGAGCTCCGCATCCAACCGCAGCACGCGGTAGCCAAGCTTGACGAGCGCCCGATCGCGCCGAGCATCGGCGCGGGCCCGATCGACATGCGCACCCCCGTCCACTTCAACGACCAGACGCGCGGCCGGCGCGACGAAGTCCACGACGTACTCCCCGATCACCGTCTGCCGACGGAACGCGACGCCGAGGCAACTACCGCCGATTGCGGAGAAGAGCGCCCGCTCCGACGCCGTGGGCTGAGCGCGCATCTGGGCCGCGCAAGCCGCCAAGAGCGCCTCTGGTTACTTCCCCCACTCGCACGCAGCTCGCCCCCGGCGAGCGAGCACGAGTGAGGCGGGAAGTCGGCCGCGCGCTGCTGGCGCAGCCAGCGAGCCGCCCAAGCTGTGCTCCGCTGCGCTACGCAGCCTGGGGTCCCGGGCGGATGCGGGGCATCACCACGTGAGGTGGCGAAGCGGGGGACGGCGACGGGAAGGGTGGTGAAGGAGCAGATTGGGCGGAGGTGATACGGCGCGCCAGGGGGCCGCTCGCTGCACGTGGGCGGGAGCCCTTCCGGCACTTCGCACCGGTCGGTTTCGCGCGAGGGTCGCAGAGGACGTCAGGGCGCGACCGGGCAGCCAGGAAGTGAGTTGGGGGCAGCGCGCGGCCCTTGCGTGGCGGCCCGCGCTGGTGAGCGGACAGGGTGATGCGAGCCTGCTGCCACGCCTACATCCCGCCCGCGTGCATCGATCGACCTCCCGCCGCTCCAACGGCTGGGCCTCATGCTCCTCCTGGGGGAGCCTGGAGCGCGGAGATGTAACGACGGGGTGCGTTGAGTAGGCCCGAGCCGTTGTGACCGCCGACAAGATCTGTCCTGTTCCGCCCGAGACATTGGTCCGGCATCAGAAGCGATCTGAGTCGTCGTCGGGGTCACGCTCGACGGTGAGGGGGGCGTGCTGCGGTGGCGGTGGGTCAGGAAAGGCACGGCCGAGCTCGAACACTGGCAAACGGCTCGTGCACGGCTCGAGGCTCGAGGCAGAGACGGTTCTATCGAGCGGCCGTACGTCGAAACGGCGTAGACGGTGCACGGATACGACCGTCGCGTTCGACGACTCGGTGACGCGTGCCGCCTCGAGTCGAGTTCAAGCGTCCTCGCGCCCGCATGCCCTTCACTTTCTTGGTGCCCATGTCGCTTTTCGCTGGACAGGTTGGCGGCGCTTGCTGCTCGGCGCGGCGCCGATCCGCTCGAAACCAAGCCTTGCGGACGTCCAGGGCGTCCGCTCGTGCGCGCCCACACAACGAATGGCTTTCGTGCTGTCGCGAGCGGTGATCGCTAGGCCTGTGTCCAATACGGAGCTCGGAAATCGCCATGTTATGTAAATGGACATGACGCCCGTCGTTTCGGATTCGCGCTCCGACGCCTTTGCCCGAACGCCTGACTCAAACTGGCAGCGCGCACACGCCGAGCTCGAGCGGCTCGCGCACAGTCGGGCCCGCCTCGACTCCGAGGAGGACTACTGGCTGCTTTGCGCTTCACGCGCTCGCGTCCACGCCGAGCTCGGCTATGGCAGTTTCTCCGAGTACATCGAACGGCTGTTCGGCTACGAACCGCGCTGGACCAAGGAGAAACTGGCCTGCAGTTGTCGCGACACGTCCGCCTGCTCGCGTGAAAGCGTCTTACGCTGGCCGCGAAGCTCCGCATGACGCCGCCGGAGATCTTGGATGCGATCGGACGCCAACGCCGTGCTCACCAGACCGGCTCAGGTTGGCTGCCGGGGTTGCCTCCGGGCTGGCTATCGGCGTACTCCTTGTCGACCTCGCGGAGCCGAGCGTCGAGTTCTTCGATGTGCGTCTGGTAGGACGCGCGCTTGTTCTCGTTGTCCTTCTTCATTTCCTCGAGTTTCCGTCTGAGCTCGTCCGAGTCGTCAGTGTCCCATTTCTCCCGAGCGTCTTGCTTCAGCCGTTCGAGGTGTTCTTCGGCGTTCTTCAGGTTGGTTTGGGCTTCGATGCGCCTCGTGTTGAGGTCGGCGTGCCTCTTCTTGAGCTGCTCGGTGTCGAGTTTTTGGTCGTCTTCAGTCATGCTCCAATACCTCTTCGGCGAGCGCCCGTATGGCTTGCTGTACGGGGGGCTCGAATTGCCCGAGGTTGTGGTGGAGAAAGTCGCGTAGGGCCGCTCCGCCCGCAGTCCGAATGGACTCGAGTTCCCTGAGACCGGCCACGAAGTACGACTCCGGTTCGTCGACATCCTCCCCTGGTGCGACTCCGTGAAACACTTCGTCGTAGGGCGTGCAGGGGAGCTCGATGTCGGTACGGGTCCAACCGCTCCGAGAGACGCCCATGCGCATCACGGCAGGGCGATGCCCGCGCGTGGCATCCGCACGCGCCACGCGTGCAATGTAGAGGAACACGAGCGCCTCGAAATCCCCGCCCGAGCCGATGTCGAGCAGGCGCTCTTTCAAGGTTGCGAGATTGCTTTCGCGGATCCGCTCGCGACGACATGGGGCTGAGGTGGGTCGATGTCGAGCGCGGTCAAGTAGCGCGCGATTTCTTCATGGTCCTCGGTCACGCGCCAATCGCTCACGCGACACGAGATGTAGAGGCGAGCCGCACTTGCACGCCGGCCCAGACTGTGCTGCAGGCTCGAGAGCGCCCGCGCCAGTGAGTGCCGCTGGACCAGATGTGCTTCGTCGAGCGCGTCGAGGAAGAAGTAGGCGAGCTTGTCGGTTGCGAGCCACCCGGTGAAGGATTCGAGCTGACCGTAGGCAAGGATGCGCTCGACCGGCTCGGCGGCGAGTCGTTCCAGGGGGACGTACGCGGCGAAGCTTCCCTTTGACGCAAGGCGGGCGGCCTGTTCGCGAAACTCCGCGGTCTTGCCGGTTCCGGCTTCGCCGAGGACGACGACGCACGGTTCGTTCAGGAGCTCCGGCCAACCTTCGTGGCGATGCGTGAGCTGCAGTGGGACAGCGAGGTGGTCGCCGTCCGTGTCATCGTCGGTGTCCCCGAGTGGGGCGAAGCGGCGATCGAGGTCGACGTATGGCGGGGCGGCCATGGGCGTAGGATAGCGGTTTCGGTGGGCATCGGCATGACCGGCAACTTTGGTCCCGAGGGCGAAGCGGATTGCTGTGCTAGCTCGACCGCACGCAGAGCGGTTCGCGAAGACGATAGGTGAGCACCGGCCGTACCTACGTGCGAAAGCGCCGTAGGGCAGCTAGGGAAGTGGCCGGGCCAGGGCCGCGCTCGATCTCGGCGGCATTCTTGGAGGAGGACAGCAGAAGGACAAAGGTCACAGTTTCGGGCCGTGACCGCGGCGGGCACCCCACACAGAGAGGATGAGGATCTGTTCTGGTCCGTCGATGCGGTAGTAGACGTGCTGAGCGGTCTTGCGCATCAGCACACGGCGCTGCTCTCGTCCTCGGACGACTCGATAGACCTGTCCAAGTCTCGGGTTGGCTCGGATTTGTCGGAGTACTTCAGCAAGCTCCTCCTCAAAGAGCGTCTTCGCATCGCGGTGTGCGAACCACCAGCGAGCAGCACGGTCGATCCCCCGTAGCGCCCTGCGGGCGAAAACAAGCTTCACTTGATGGCTCGCAGAGCCGTCCAGACGTCCTCTTCACTGACAACGCGGCCGGCATCGATGTCTGCCTCAGCTTCGTCGAGCGCCTCATGCAGTCGGGCGCGCTCTTCGTCGTCGAGCTCATCGCCACCCACGATCACGAGTTCGACCTCCGCACCATCGGGCAGATTGGTTGGCTGGTCCAGTCTGATCCGACCGTTCTCGACGCGGGTCTTGAGTGCGTGCATGGGCTCGAGCATACCGCTTCCGGCGCTGCCGCGCCCGGTCGCTCTCGGCTCGGGGTACTCCGACGTCGGCAGGCCCGACGTGCGACGCGGCCCCCCAGACCCGCAGTTGGGCTTCGCGCGCAAAAGCCTGGGCCCGGGGTCCGTACTCGGCCGGCCGCACCTCGGAGCCGTCTCGGCGAATCTCAGGGAAGTATCACGTCGTCTTCATTCCGAAATGTTGGCGAAAGAGCCTGTGCGGGGAGTTGCGCAGGTGACCTGTTCCGGACGCTCGCCCAGCAGCGGGAGAGCCAAGTGCTGGAGGGTCACCTGATGGCTGACCACGTGCACATGCCGGTGTCGATCCCGCCGAAGTACTCGGTCGCGCAGGTGGTCGGGTACATCAAGGGCAAGAGCGCCATCAGCATTGCCCGGACGTTCATGGGCAGGAAGCGCAGCTTCGTCGGTCAGCGCTTCTGGGCGCGCGGCTACTTGGTCTCGACGGCCGGGCGAAACGAGGTGGCAATGCGCGACTACGTCCGGAAGCAAGAAGTCGACGACGCCCGACTCGACCGACAACTCAACCTGATGTAGCCGAACCGCCACCTTCAGGTGGCTCCCGAGGCCGCTCGTGAGCGGCCCCCAATCCAGACGCCGTGGGCGGCTCACGCCCAGAGTCCCTCCGGCTCTGCCGGCTCTGCCGGAGGATTGTTGGTGGCGCGTCTTGGAGACACGCCACAGAATTGCGAACCTATGGCAGCCCAGACTGCAGGCATTCGCCGCAGAACTCGAAGGCGTCGCGGTCTTCCCGCGGCGGGTCTTCTTGCGTGCGGGCTGCACTCGGCCGCGACCACGACTCGGCGCGCCTGCGACATGACTGCTTGGGGCAACACTGGAGGCGTCACAGTGGTCAACTGGCGCCCCCTATTGTCCTGTCTCCGTAATTCGCCGCAGAACCGTACGGCCTCGAGCGGCGCTGCTCCACGACACGGTTCACCTGCCTGAGGTCGACGGTGTACGTCCGTTCGCGGACGGCTTCGAGCAAACAGGCGACGTTGAGGTTGGCGTCACTCTAGCCCGATCTGCCTGGAAGCAACCGCATCACGGCGGCGAGCACCAGAACTCTCCGTTTGAGCTTGGCGTTCTCGGCGCACAATTCAGCTTGGGCTTTGGAGACCAGATCCATCCCGAGCGCAGGCCTGAACTTGCCGCGGAGCCAGCCCGCAGACGTGGAGCGCGGGATCTGCAGCTCAGGGAACAGGTCAGGGTCGCCGGTGGCCCGGATGAGCTCCCGGACTCGGGGATCGTAGACGTTGCGTTGGGCTCTGTCGGTGGCCATCGCTGCGGTCATCATGGAGGCGTAACGCGCTACAGCCGCTCGGCCGGACAACTTCACAGAATTGCCGATTTCTGCCGTGATTGCCAGCGGTTCGAAACATCGCGAAGCTAGGTCCAGGATGTCGTGACTCGCAGCTGCGCTCCCAAACTTATGCCACGCGCAACTCTGGCCTGTCGTCTTGAGCGAGGTCGTCTAGTGGCTTGCCATGCTCGACACGCTCGATCAGTGCGGCTACCGAGAGACGGAGCCGCATGTCGATCGTTTCGTCATGCTCCCAACGCGACACTTGCTGCGGGTTGCACTCCAGCGCGCGGGCCAGGTCTTCCTGCCGAAGGCCCAGCGTCTTGCGCGCGAAGCGGAGTTCCTTGCCTCCAACGGTCTTGGCTTCCAGCAGGACAATCAACGCGGCTCGGCGCTCGTAGCGCCCCAGCCGTTCGAAGTCCAGGTCGGCGGCTCCGCACTTCTCGCACTGTGGAACCATGGCGGTCGAGTCAACGACCCGATGCGTGCCAACGACCGTGGTGTGTTCATAGCCACGGGGAACCATCTGACCATCGCAAATCGGGCAGTTCATGTTCATGCTCCCTAGAAGATCGTCACGACCCACACGAAGTTGCCATCGATGCGGACGACCACCGACAGATCGTCGCCGTCGAGGTCCACACCGCCAGCAATGCGCCAACGCCCTGGGCCGTCTGTGCTGACGGTCGCGGTGGTCGCGGTCCTGACAGCTTCCACGATGTCCTCGCGTGTGGCTTGCCTCTCGTTCATGCGGTCCGTGACATGCGGACCCACGAAGCGAAGCCGACGAACGCGAGCCGCTCCCTTGGCAATCTCCAGGGCCTGGCTGGCGTCCACGCTGGGAGCATGGTGGCGACTTGCGCGAAACGCAAGTCTCCAGCGCGCGGCCGGTTCGGTCTGACAGTCAACGGGTCTTGTGGTCGGTGTGGGGGGGCATCGCCACGTTGTGTGACCGCCGCGGCCTCCCAGCAAATAGTGACCTTCCGTTTCGTGTTCGTCGAACACGGCCGCCGGTCGGCACATTCTGTGCCATTCCACAGTCAGACCAGCATATTTCGCGGCAGTTTCCGGCGGCTTCCTACCACTAGCGGCCGCATGGCCATCGAACAGGAGCCACAGTGCAGCAAATTCAAAGCAAGCCCCTCGCGCCAGTGCCGCGCGACGGATGTCGGCCATGACCTGCCGGACCGGCACGGTGAGCAGCTTTCTGATGAAGCGCAGCATCCAGCCCTGGCAGCGAGCCTGATCCCGGCGGTTGATCGCCCAACCGGCAAGCCACAGGTAGTGAACGACATGGATGAGGTCGAGCACGATCTTGAGCCTGCGACCGCGCTTGCGAGCCTCATCGTATAGGTTGGTCTGCTGGTGCTCCTCGCCGTCGACCAGGGTGATCAGCTCGCGCTCGCGCTTGGGGTCGCGGCTGACCTCATCGGCTCCTCCAGCGCTCGCGTTCTGGACTGAGTCTCCGGAATGCACGGCGCCTCGTGTTCACGGGATTCCACCTGGACATCCTGAGGGAACGTGCCG
>JAFGIS010000292.1 GCA_016929495.1 Polyangiaceae bacterium
CCCATCCCGAACTCGGAAGTCAAGCTCTTCGGAGCCGATGGTACTGCATGGGTGACTGTGTGGGAGAGTAGGACGCTGCCGGGTTAACTCAGGAAGCCTCGGGCGCAGAGCCGCCCGAGGCTTCGTTCATTTTGTGGCGATTGACCGAACCGACCTCGTCGAGGCCCCGGGTTCCGGGGAAGCCGTCAAGCGCACCTGCCGCTCACACGTCGGTCTGACGGGCACGCGGGCGCGACCGACCTGACCCGCGAGGGCCCGCATTTCCCAGTCGCTTCACGGCCAATGAGTCGGTTCGGGCACGAAGGCCCCCGCAAACGCGTTCCTTCGGCTACACTCGGCGCCAAGTGAGTCGCATCATCATCGTATCGAACCGTCTTCCGGTCACGCTCATGGCGCACGGGGACGAGGTTCGCTGGAGGCTGTCCCCTGGCGGTTTGGCCGCTGCGCTTCGTGGTGTGCATGCGGATGCCGATTCGCTGTGGGTCGGCTTCGCGGGTGACGCGGGGAAGCTTCCGGAAGAGAGCCGGAGGCGGTTCGACGCGGAACTCGCAGACAAGCGGCTCATCTCCGTGCCACTCACCCCGAGCGAGCTCGGGCTCTACTACGATGGATTCTCGAACGGCGTGCTCTGGCCGCTATTCCACTACCTGCTCGACAAGGTCAGGTTCGAGGCGTCGAACGAATGGCGCGCCTACCGTACGGTGAATGAGCGTTTCGCCCGTGTCGTGGCCGAACAGGTACGGCCCGGCGACGCCGTCTGGGTCCACGACTACCACTTGGCGCTGGTTCCCGGGCTGCTCCGCGCCCAGCGCGAAGACATTCGCGTCGGCTTCTTCCTTCATGTTCCATGGCCGTCCTCCGACGTCTACCGGATTCTACCCCAGCGCGAGGAAATCCTTCGAAGCCTTCTGACCGCGGATCTCATCGGCCTGCACACAGAAGCCTACCGGCACAACTTCATTCACTCGGCCGCCAACGTGCTGGACGTGGATGTCGGCGTGGATTCCGTCACCTTCCAGGACCGAACGGTGCGTGTCGGCGTCTATCCCATTGGGATCGACGTGGCCCGGTTCGAGCAACAGAATCCCGCGATCGACGACGCGATGAAACACATTGTGTCCGGGACACCCAACAAGAAACGCATTCTCGGGGTAGATCGCCTCGACTACACGAAGGGTATCCCGCGACGCCTGCTCGCGCTCGGGCGCCTGCTCGAGCGTGAGCCCGCTCTCAAGAGCACGGTCCATTTCATCCAGCTCGCCGTGCCTACCCGCGAGAAGGTCGAAGCCTACGCGGACCTCAGGCGGAGCGTGAACGAGCTGGTGGGCCGCATCAACTCGCAGCATGGATCACCGACGGGCAGCCCTCTGCAGCTCTTGTACCGAAGCGTGGGCGACCACGAACTCCTGGCGCTCTACCGTACGGCCGACGTCATGCTCGTCACGCCGCTGCGGGACGGCATGAATCTCGTTGCCAAGGAGTACGTGGCTTCGCGGGTTTCGAACGACGGTGTGCTCGTATTGAGTGAGTTCGCTGGCGCAGCTGCGGAGCTCGACGCCGCGCTGACCGTGAACCCGTACGACCTTGATGCCGTAGCTCGCACCATTCGCTGCGCGCTGTCGATGACCAGAGACGAGCAGATGGTGCGGATGAGGCGACTGCGCGACCGCGTCCGCCAAGCCACGGCGGACCTGTGGGCGCGCGATTTCACCAACGATTTGGAGCAGACTCGCCCGGTGCCGCGTTCGTCACTGTCTGTACCGGGGGACCTGGATACCCTGGTGGAGCGCGTCACTGCCGCGCCTTCGCGTGTCTTGCTGCTCGACTACGACGGCACGCTGGCGCCGATCGCGCCGCTGCCCGTGCTTGCGCGGCCCGATCCCGCGTTGCGGGAACTACTGCGAGCGCTTGCCGCACTCGCAGGCGCGGAAACCCACATCGTCTCCGGCCGTCCGCCGGAAGTGCTCGAGGATTGGCTCGGTGGGCTCCCGCTCTGGCTCCACGCCGAACACGGAGTTCGCTCGCGTGCTCCGGGTGCCCCGTGGACGGCACGCGCCGAAACGCCTCCGTTCCTGGAGCGAGCCGTGGAGCTTCTGGAACGGCACGCCAGAAGCACGCCAGGCGCGCTCGTGGAGAAGAAGTCGTCGTCGGTAGCATTCCACTATCGGCGATCCGAGCTTCACCTGGCCGAGGCGCGCGTACGTGCGATTCGGAACGAGCTAGCCCAGACCTTCGGCAACACCGTGGAGGTCCTCGAGGGACACAAGGTCCTCGAGGTGAAGACCCCGGGCATCACCAAAGCCAACGTGGTCGAGGAGGTCGTCGCGCGTCACACCACCCGGCCGCTCCTGTTCGCGGCAGGCGACGATCGCACCGACGAGGACATGTTCTCGGCCCTCGCTGAAGGGGACGTCTCGGTTCGAGTGGGTCCCGGAATCACTCGTGCGCGCTATCGGGTGGCCACGGTCCCGGAATTCCGCGAACTGCTGGAACGCTTGCTGTTCGTACCAGACGTCGTCGCGCTCAACGCGTCATAGGGACGCGGCCCTTGCCTGTTGCGGCCTGCAGTGCTTGCTCGAGCTTCCTGCGCTGGCATACGGCCCTGCGGGCCATTTGCAGCGCAGGCAAAGAGCGTGGGCAAGCATGGCGACACGGAAACTGGACAGTGACCGGGAGCATCGAGCCGGTGTCAATGGCGTTGCGCCGAGGAGCGCCGAGGAGCGAGCTCGCGTCGCGCAGCGGACGGTGCGAGAAGCACGCCGTGGCGGGCTTCTGGACGCCCGGCGTGAGCCGTCTCGCCGCAGCCCTTTTCAAGCAGCAGGAACGCGCGGAGTTCAGGCCAACCCCAATGCGGGGTTTCCATTGTCGGTGAGAGGTTCCGTTGGAAGTGCAGGAGAAACCGCACGACTCTCTGTGCGTGCGCTCGTCATGAGAGTAGCCGCCACCCCAGAAACGCTCTACAAGTAGTGCTTCATTGCGAGAATCAAGGGACTACTCCATCCGACTCGCTGCTAGCGTCACAGGTCGCTCCGGAGGCCGGAATGTCAGCAGATGGTCCGCGACAGGCGGAGACGAATCAGTCCGCTTGGGAATCATCCAACTTCGCCGAACGCCTGAGGCAGCCGTTCAACGATGAGGTCAAGCTCCTCGATGAGCTCCTCGACGCGGCCGCATCCGGCGCCGCCGTCGGCGCCTCACTTCGGCTCTTGAACGAGGCGGCCGTGAGAGACGGTCGCCTGGAACAACTGAAGGGCGCCTACAAGCGCAACCTTCGGAAGGCCCGACTCCAGCCCCTGCCGGAAAACGCACAGGCGGAGCTCTGCCTGGAGGCCGCACGCTTCATGGCCGATGACGCGCAAGACTCCCAAGCTGCGCTCCGGTTGGCAGAGCAGGCCATGGCGGCGGTTCCGCTCCATCCCGAAGCCTTTGACCTACTCGAGAGCCTCTTGGTCCACGCCGAAGAGGCCGCGCGCTTGGCGGACCTCTACTCGTCCATGCTCGCTCAGATCCAGGACCAAGCCGACCGAGTACGCTTGCTGCGTCGCGCAGTCCGCCTGCTCGGTGCGATTCCTCGAGGGCAGGAGCGCTCCGTCACGTTCCGGCAGGAGCTCGTCGAGCTGGATCCGACGGACGAAGGAGCCCGCGAGGAGCTTGAGCACTACTACGCAGCGGCTGGCAGGCACCGTGAGCTGGCGCACTTGCTCGAGGGGAGGCTGAGCCGAGAGCGCGGGCACGACATCGGCGAGACGTCCCGCATCCGCGCGCGCCTTATCGAGCTGTACACTGGCACTCTGCGCGACGCGGACGCTGCAGTCGTGCACGCCGAGTGGTTGCTGGAGCAGGACCCGGTGCCAGACGACGCTTGGACCGCGGCACAGGCGCTGCTAGAGACGCGCGGCGTGGCACCTCGCATGGCCACGGCGCTCGCGCAGGCCTATCGACGTCTGGGGCGCGCCACCGACGAAATCGCCGTCCTCACCAGGGAGCTCAAGATCGCACACGGCGAGCGTCTGGCTGAGGTACAGCTGCGACTCGCGGAACTCCGTTTGGAGGTTCTGGATGACGGACCCGGCGCCGTGGAGCTATTCGAGGCGCTGCTCGCCAGGGACCCGTCGGACGACGTGGTTCGCGCGCGCTACCTCGAGCTCAGCGTGCGTCTGGAGCGCAGGCCCGATGCGGCGCGCTTCCTCACCCGGGCAGCTCATCGAGCGCCTGACGAGGAGGCCAAGGCGAAGGTCGAGCACGCCGTCGGCTTGCTGCACCTGGAGGACGGCGATGTCGCCAAGGCGCGCGCGGCGTTCCGCAGGGTGTTGCAGACGATGACGTTGAACGACGCAGCACTTTCGAGCGCACGCCACATCCTCGATGCGACCGAGGAGGAGGACCGACGTGATGTCATGCTCGCGCTGCGCGCTGTTGCCGAGCTGGAAACGGACTCCCAGAGCCGGTACCCCGCCGCCGAGCGTCTCCTCGGATTGTGTGGCGACCACGACACAGACGCCGTTTTCGCGACTGCGGCCTACAGAGCCCTGCTCGATGGGCCACGCCGAGAGGAAGCCACCGAAAGGCTGACGGTGCTGTACGAGCTCACCGGCGACCTCGACCGGCTGAGCGACGTCCTCGAGCAACGTGCTTCGGAGAGCCCCAACCCCGAGGAGGCGCGCGGCCTCGCGATTCGAAGCGCCGAGCTGCGCTCCCAGCGCGCCACCGACCTTGCGGGTGCCATTCGGCCCTGGAAGCAGCTCCTGGAACGCTTCGGGCCGACCCACGAGGCCCACACGGCCCTGATCCCCCTGCTCGAAAAGGCCGAGGCCTGGGAGGAGCTGGGACACGTTCTCGAGTCGGAGATCGAGACGGTGCCGAGCGGGCCGCGCGGCCCGCTGCTTGCGCGCCTCGGTCGGCTGCGCCTAGAACGACTCGCTGACACGGACGGCGCCCTGGCCGCGCTGCAGTCCAGCCTTGAGACCAACCCGAACGACGGTGAAGCCCGCCAGCTTCTGGCCCGACTGGTCCGGTCCGGTGCCCCGACGACGCGCCTTGCGGCTGCCAGCGTTCTGGAACGGCACGTGCGTGGTGTCGACTCGGCGCTGGCGCTTGAGGTCTTTCTGACGCGGGCGGATCTCATGACCTCGCCCCGAGACCGGCTCGAGGCCCTGGACCAGGCCGCCGACCTCATCAAGACGGAGCAGCTCGGAGCCGAGCGAGGGCTCGAGATCAGCGGCCGTGCCTTGTTCGAGGCGCTGGCGCATCAACCCGAGGCGGCCCCGAGGTGGCTCACACGCCTGCAGACCTTCGTGTCCGCAACTGGAGACCTGGAGCAACAGGCCAGGTGGCTGCTCAATGCCCTGGGCGACCGCCCGATGGCTGATGACGTGGTCGCCGACGTGGCGCTCGCAACGGGTGTCGTCCTCGCGCAGCTCGGCCGCTCTCGGGAGGCAGCGAACGTCGTGGATAGAGCCATCGAGCACCACCCGAAGCCGGACCTGGTTGCATTGGCCGACCGCCTACTCGAGCAGGAGGGCGCGGCGCCGAAGGAGCGCATTGCGCGATTCGACAACGCGCTGGAGCGGACTCGCGACGTTGGCGACCGGGCCCGGCTCATGACGGGGCTAGCGCTGGTCCACCAGTCTTCCGGGGATCTCGGCGCAGCAGCGCGCACGTGGCAAGCGGTCATCGAACGGTTCCCCACGGACGAGGCGGCCCATCGCGGCTTGGTTGCGTGCTATTCGGGCCTTCGCGACAACGACGCTCTGTTTGGCGAGCTCGAGCGAGCCTCCGAGCACCTTGAGGGCGGCGCGCAAGCACAAGCGCTCGCTCGGATGGCCGATCTCGCTTCGCAGAGCGGCGACGAAACCAAGGCCATCACGCTGTGTCGCTCGGCACTGTCGGCTGGACCCCTCGATGAAGAGTCGTTGGCGTCCATCGAACAGCTGTGCGAACGCGTGGGCGACCTGGAATTGCTGCGCCAGACGTTGGAGCATCGGGCAGCCACGACGCTGAGCACGCCGCAGCGGGCCCTGGCATTCGAACGACTCGCCAGTTTCCTGGCGACCAACTTGGATGCCCGCGAAGACGCGGTCCTCGCATGGAACACCGCTGCCGGTCTGTATCAGACCCTGCCCGGCGAATCCGACCAGGCTCGTCGCCTCTACGAGCGAGCGCTCGCGACTTCGCCGGATGACGCCGGGGCGGCCAGGCAGCTCGTGGAGATCTACGCCAGCGCCGGCGACTGGGGGCGCGTTCCAGAAGCACTGAAGGTGCTGCTGCGCACATCGGTGGACATGGAGCCGTGTGTCTCGCTACTGCTGTCGCTCGAATCGCGAGCCACCGCGGCGGGCGCAGCCGATGAGTTCGTGGTGCTCGTGGACGAGGTGGTCGGGCAGGGACGACTCAGTCCCGATCAAGCTCGCCTTCTGATGGCAGCGAAGGCCAGGGCGCTCGCGACCAATCCCTCCCGGCATCCGGCGGCGGCGGCCGCCTTCCAGGGGTTGATCGAAGCGCACGGTGATCCGAACATCGTCCAAGCGTACCAGGCGTTGATTGACGTCGATACGGACGCCGAACGCAGGCGGCAGTCCCAGCGCTGGCTGTTCGAGTGGCAGCTCAAAGACCAAGCTGGCGCCGCAGACGTGCTCCTGAGGTGGGCGCGGATGGAAGAGCGGGAGTTTGGAGACACGGAGGCGGCGACGGGGGCCTACGAGCGTCTGGCGCAAATCGACCCGAACCGCGCCGAGGTATTCGATTCCCTTGCACGGCTGCGCATCGCGAGCGGCGACCTGCGCGGAGGGCTCGAGGCGCTTCGCGACCTGCGGCGAACTTGCGCGCCTGCCGACCGTCCGGTGGTCGATCGGCAGATGGCCGCCCTGTCCATCGAGCATTTGGACGAACCCGTCGAGGGGCTCAAGTTGCTCGATCCCATTCTCGCGCACGATCCCAACGACCCGGATGCGCTTCGACTCGCACGTCTCGCACTTCGGACGCCTGCTGGGCTGGCGCGTGCAGCCGCCCTCCTTGAGCGTGTTGCTGACGCGGCGCCCGGGCCGGCTGCGTCCGTGGAAGCCTTCGAGCTTCTGCTCGACGCCTCGGCGTGCCAAGCGGCGGCGCTCGCCGATGAGCGCCGCCGCTGGTTCTCGCGTGTGCTGGCAATCGAGTCGAATAGCCCCGGGCTCGCGCCCGGCGCCGCTCTGCGAGCCGCCGAGCAGTATCCCGACACCGACGAGTTCTGGCACGCGGCCGAGGACCGCGCCCGACAGCTCAACGACGCCGAGCCGATTGCCCAAGCGTACCGCCGCGTTTTGTCGGGGGCGCGCGACGCCCAGACAGCGGAGCACGTCGGCCGACGGGCGTTCGAGTTCCACCAGGAATGGTATGGCACTTCGGACGCGGTTCTCACGCTCCTGCGGCAGATCCTCGAAGTGGCCCCCCGCGCGCGCTGGGCCTTCGATAGGCTCAAGCTGGCACTGTCGACACAGAGACGATGGTCAGAGCTGCTCGACCTGTACGATGGTGCCATCGCAGGGGCCGAGGACGTCACACTCCGCGCCGACCTGCTTTCTGAAGCGGCGGTCGCCGCGAAGGACCTGGCGGACGAGCCTGCCCGAGCCGTGACATTCCTGGAGCCGCTGCTGGAGCTCCGGCCCGACGACACCCGCGTCGACATGACGCTCGAACGGCTGTACGAGCGTCTGGGCGACACTGCCAAGCTGATCGTGCTGCTCAAACGTCGCGCCGCCTCCGCGACCAGCCGAGAGCAGGGCGAACTCAATCTGCGGGTCGCCGGCCTGTGGCTGACGCTGGACGAGCTCATCCAGTGCATGGAGGAAGCCGAACCGTACCTCACGAGCGATGTGCACGGAGACGCCGCGTGCGCGCTCTTCGAGCGCGTCGCCGCGCTGGCGCCGCCCCAGAGGGAGAACGGCCTGCGAACGACGAGTCTTCTGCCTCAGGAGACGGCGATTGCGGCACTCAAGGCCCGGTACGCCCAGCTCGGCAGGCAATCGGACGTAGCTCGGCTCTACCATCTGGAGCTCGGGGTCCTGAGCGACGAGGGCGCTCGTGCACGCAAGCTGCGCGAGCTCGTCAGCTTGTACCTGGATGTGCTCGACGACGCGCCGTCCGCGTTCGAGGCGATGGCCTCCCTCGTCCTATTGGACCCGGCCGTGGCGGCCCACCGCTCCGAGCTCGCCGAGCTTGCCGACCAGATCGCTGCGCACGATCGGCTGTCTGCCGTCCTGGTCGAGGCCTCCGGGCGCGTCTCGGACGCCTCTCTCGCGGCTCAGCTTCTGCTCGACGCGGCCCAGGTGAGTCTCGTAACACTGGAGGATCCGCAGCGAGCGTGCGATCTCTTGTTGCGCTCGGCCACCCTCGCCCGCGACGACGATCCGGTCGCGCTCAGCGCGACACGTCAGCTGGATGGGTTGCTTCGCCAGGCAGGACGATCCGCTGAGCGCTGCGACATACTCGAGCGCCGAGCGCGGCTGGAGTCCGACCCGGCCGCCCAGCGGGCAGCGCTGAACGGAGCCGCACGAGTCGCCTTCGACGAGCTCGGGGATGCGGTACGCGCTTCGCGCCTCTGGTACGCCGCACTCGAGAGCGCGCCGAACGACCGCGATGTGCTCAACGGCCTGGTGCAGTCGCTTCAAGCCGAAGAGCGCTGGGACCGCCTGGTTCCCGTGCTGCTGACGCGAGCCGAGACCGCGCAACAAGCCGAAGACGCGCACCGCGATCGGGCCTGGGTGGCAAGTATTCAGTCCGAGCGTCTCGGCGACAACGCGGCGGCCATTGCACAGTGGCAGAACGTGCGAAGCCTGCATGGTTCGGACCTAGAGAGCTTCGCGGCGCTGAGGGCTCTCTTTCGTGCCGAGTCGAGGTGGTCGGACCTGGCCGAGCTGCTCGGTGACGAGATCGGCCGCACTGAGGACCCGGACTACCGAGCGACGCTGCTCACCGCTCTCGGCGACCTGCACGTGGAACATACAGGCGAGGTCTTCGAGGCTTTGCGCGCCTACGTGCAGGCTGGCCTTTGGCAGCGCGCCATGGAGCTGGCGCGGCAAGGTGCCAAGGACAGCGAGCAGAGCATGGCGTTGACCGAAACGCTGATGAAGCTCGCGGTGGACGCCTGGAGGCAGTCTGGCTCGGGACCCCAGAGCGGCCCGGCGTTCACGGCGCACGAAGCGCTCCGTGCCAGGGCCCGGCAGCTGCTGGCCATGGGCGCGAATGATCAAGCGCTGGCCTTGCTGCTGCGTGGCGCCAAACTGCCGTTCGAGAAGCAGGACCAGCGCGCACTGCGCAGGGATGCGGCCTACGTTGCCGCCGACCAGCTCGAGAATCCGGAAGGTGCGCTGGCGATCCTGCGAGAAGTGCACGACGAGGACGCCAAGGACGACGTCGCACGGAGCGCCCTGGCGCGTTTCGCCGAACTGTTGCACCAGCAGGGTCTCTATGGCGAGCTTGCCGAGCTGTGGGAGGTCCAGGCTCAGGTTCGGGAGCAAGAGGGTACCGAAGACATCGCGCGCGAACACTGGGAGGTGGCGGGATCTCTGTGGGAGAGCCCAGTCGGGGATATCGGGCGCGCCGTTGTTGCCCACGGCAGGGGCGCGCTGCTCGGAAGCCGCCTCTGCCTCGAAGCACTGGCACGGCTGCACGCACAGCACGGCGACCACCGCGCCTCGGCCGAGGCTCTGGAGTTGCTCGTGCACTACACGTCAGGCGAAGATCGCATCAACTTCGCCCTGCGTCTCGCCGACACCTATGTCCTGCTCGAGGACCGGGCTGCCGCGCGGTCGCGCCTGGAGGAAGTCCTCGAAGGAGCCACAGAACTGCGCAGGCTCAGAGCGAGGCTCATCGAACTGTACCGCATTGATTGCTGTTTCGAGCCACTTGCCAGACGTCTCGTGGAGGAGGCAAACGATCGCAAAGACCCCGGGGAGCAGGTGAAGCTGCTCCGGGAAGCCTCCGCGATCTACGTCGACGAGCTCGGTCGTCCCGAGGCTGCATTGCCACTGCTGAAGCAGGCCCTGGCTCTTGACCCGGAGGAGCCGTCGGTTCGCCTGGTGTTGGGCGATGCCCTGAGCCGGGCAGGCGCGCACGAACAAGCGCTTGCGGCCTTCCGGTCCCAGCTGGACCGCTACGGAGACCGCAGACCACGTGAGCGTGCGCTGGTGCACCGACACCTGGCCAAGTCGCTGCTAGAGCAGGGTCGACCCGCCGAGGCGCTTGCGGAGCTCAACGCAGCGGCCGAGATCCATCCGGAACACCCGACCATCCTCTACGAGCTGGCTCGCCTGGCCCTGGAGGAGGGGGACCTTGACCGCGCCGAACAGACGTACCGCACTCTGCTGCTCGTCCTGCACAATCCCACCGAGACCGACGTTCAGGCGCCGAGCCGTGCTGAAGTGTATCTGGACCTGAGCGATATCGCGAAGAAACGCGGCGATGACTCGCGCGCTCACGACAGCATCGAGTCCGCGTTCGAGGTGACCCTCGGCAGCGACGACGAGGCTCGGGCGCTCGAACGCACGCTGCGTTCTCGCGGACGTAGCGATCTCGTTGTTCGTGCTCTCGAGAACAGGCTCGCGCACGCCCGCGAGCCGCTCGTCGCGGCAAGACTCGTGGCAGAGCTGGCTGTAATGGAGGACAAGAGCCAGGTCACCCCCGACCTCCTTGAGAATCTGCGACGGCATGCCGCGGACATCCGTACGCAACTGCAGAAGCTGGAGGCGCCCAGCCCGGCGGGCTGGGAGGCTCTCGGTCGGGCGTACGAGGCGCTGGCGGGTCCCGAGGACCTGCAGGCGGCGGAGAACACCTACCGCCAACTCGTAGACTGGTGGCCCGCGGTGCACGACCATTGGCAGCCGCTCCTGTCTCTGTACGAGCGCACGGGCCGCAAGGCAGCGGTGGCCCCCGTCGTGGACGCGATCGGTCCGCAGATCAGACCCCCTGAACATCGCCACGGCCTGGTGGTCGGTATCGCACATTGGCTGCTACGCGAGCCGGAAGAGCCGACCTTGGCCACGCACCTGCTCAAGCGGGTGCTCGACGAGGACCCGAAGCACCACGAAGCCGCCGAGCTGCTTGCGCAGACGCTTCAGCGGCAGGGAAAGGTCGAGGAGCTCACCGAGGTACTGCAGGCGCAGCTCGATGCTGCGCGCGCGCAACCCGATGGCGCTGCCGTGACTGTCGTGTCGATGCGGCTCGGAGGCCTCTTCGAGAGGCAGGGCCAACTCGAGCAGGCGTTGGCGGTGTACGCCGCCGTGCTCGAGATCGAACCCCGCAACCAATGGGCGCTGCGGGGCGTTGGCCGGCTGCAGGAGGCAACCGGGGCCGGCACCGCCGTGCTGGCAGCTACTCTGGAACGGTTGCTGGACGTCGAAGAGGGCTCGGCTGCGAGTGCGCTCGCGCTTCGGGTCTACGAGCTCAAGGCCGAACGTGGCGATCCGGCAGGGGGAGAGGCTGCGCTCCGGCGGGGATTCGCAGCCAATCCAGCGGATGCCCATGCGCGAGAGAAGCTGATCGAGATCTACGGGGACCGTGGCGAATACGAACAGGTGTCTGCGATCCTTCGGCAGGCGTGGGAAGCGTGTCCCCACGACTACCGCCTGGTGCTGCGCCTCGCAGATTCCTATTGCCAGTCGAGCAACCAGCAGGCCGCGCTCGAACTTCTGAACGCAGCCGTGGCGAGAGCGCCGTCACTGCCGGAAGTACTGGTCCATCGCGCCGCTCTGCTAGAGCAGGTGAACCGCCTCGAGCTCGCCGTCGCCGACTGGCAGCGTGCGCACGACTTGACCGGAAAGCACGGCGAGGAGCTCATCCACGTTCTGACGCTCGCCGCCGACCGCTGCCAGCCACCGGCAGCCATACGCATGTCGCTTCGGCTCGCTTCGCTACTTTCCGAACAGGGTGAGCGCGGGCAGGCTCGCGCGCGACTGCTGCAGGTGGTCAAGGTCACCGACAGCCAGACGGAGCATCACCGCGATGCGCTCGAACAGCTCGCGAGCCTGGCGGAAGCCGACTCGGCTTGGCCTGACGCCGCCGAAGCCTGCGAGCGGCTGCTCCTGCTCGTGGCGCCGGAGGCGCGAGTCGCGACGGCCATCAGACTTGCGGATGCCTGCGAGCGTGCCGCACAGCCCGAGCGCGCCGAGGCACCACTTGAACAGGTCATGGCACTGTCGCCCGGGGACCCTGACATTCGTCAGCGTCTGCGCACAGTCTACGAGCGTTCGAAGAGCTACAGGAAGCTCGGCGAACTCCTGCTGGAAGAAGCGGACGCAGAGCAGGATCTCGCGGTCAAAGGTGAACGCTTGATGTTGGCCGCCGACGTGCTCTTGCGCGTGCCCGAAGCGAGGGAGCGGGCCTCGGCCGTCCTGTATCGCGCACGCAAGTTGAACCCGGAGAGCACCAAAGTGGCCGTGCTGCTGGCGCGCGCGCAGGCTGTCGGAGGAGACCGCGACGGAGCGTTCCACAGCCTGAGCCAGCTACTCGAGACGCACCGTAACAAGCCTTCACGCAGGCTTGCTCCCGTCTACCGGGAGCTGGCCGAGCTCCACCTTCGAGTGGACGAGCTGTTCGAAGCGCTCGACATGTTGAGCATGGCGCACGAACTCAACCGTTTCGACGCCGACACGGCGTTGCTCCTCGGTCTGGTGGCGTACGACCTGGACCAATACAAGGCGGCGGATCGCGCGCTACGGACCATCACGCTCATGAAGCCGAAAGATCCGGGCTCGAACGAGGGCGCCGATGCGGAAACCAAATCCGAAGCCTACTACTACCTCGGCAAGGTGGCCCAGATACAGGGCAGGCTCTCGCAAGCGCGCATGATGGTCGGCAAAGCCCTGTCCGACAATCCCGACAATGTGCGAGCCGCACAGCTTCAGGCCGAGCTCGATGCGATGGGATAGCTGAAAGGGAACGCGCGCTTGTCTATTCGACCATCTCTCCATGGAAGATCGAGCGTGGATGCCAGGCCAGTGTTCAGGCAACCCAACCGCGAAACTCCACCGCGTGTGCCGATCGAACGGCACACGTGCAGAAGGACAAGGCGGGCGGCTGACCAGACTGATGAAACGTATCCTGTTGGGGCGAGGCTTTGCTGAGCTGCAATCTCGCCCAAGAAAGGTACGTTGGGTTCAAACGCAAGACGCGCAAGAAAGCGAGGCGGCACAGTGACAGATCCCCAGTTCCCGGTTCCACAACCCGGCGACTCCGACGATGTAGTCCTCGCGCTGGAGACTGCACGGGTGCTCTTCTTGAGCGGCGAAACCGAGGAGGCGGCTGTTCGTTTGAGGCGCGCAGCCGAAGCAGCGGAGCAAGGTGGCGACGACCAGCGGGCGGTAGCGCTGGCGCGAGCTGCGGCCGACCTGACGGCAGCGACCGCGACCTCACCCGGACTGGGCGACGCCAGCGCAGCACAACCGCCTTCAGCCCCTCCGGCGGCCACCAGATCCCTGCCGCCCCCCCGCGGCCCGCAGGGACCCTCCAGCGCAAGACCTGGACAGTCCGTTGCGCCTTGGGAGGGCCCTGGCGGCAAAGGCCGCCAGAGCAGGCCGCCCCCGTTGCCGCCATCTGCTCGGCGTCCGCCAACCACCGAGGGCCGGATCGGAGCAGCCGAGGCGCAAGCCGCCGCTGAGTCGGAGGCGTCACCCTCTTTCCCACCCCCGGGCCAGGCTGGTGCTGCCCCTCCCTCCGTGTCGTCGCGAAGCCCTTCGAGCCACGGGTCGACGCCACCATCGACCGGAAGCGGAGACGGCGCCCCAAGACCGCTCCTTTCCAAGCGTCCGCCCAAGCCGGAGCAGCCAAAGCGATCCGTTCCTCCAGCACCGCCAGACGGCCAGGCGGCGACGGGGGACGCAACACCCAGGCCTCTGGCTCCAGATCTCGCCAACGCGATCAGAGTCGCGCTCAAGCCCTCCTCGCGGGACGAGAGGCTGCTCATGATGCGCCTTCTGCAGCCAGGGGAAGAGCCCGCACCAGGCTACCGCCCCGCTCTCGTGGTCATGCTCGATTCCGACGGAAACGTCGCTCCCGCCGCCAAGTAGTGTCATCTGGTGCGGGTCGGACGGCGTTCCGACCCCGTGTGGGAAAAGCGATGCAGTCCCCTTGACACTGGGAGGCGCGTGTCTAACCTCCTCCGCGCGTTAGCACTCACTGAGAGAGAGTGCTGACAGAGCAAGGAAAGTCCTGTATTTAGAAACAGTTAGCTGCTTGGGGCTGTATGGGAAGACCAGCAGGGACAGATGCTGACCGGCTGGCTCACTCGACTCGTCTCAAGCGGGAGGCACCGATGAAGATCCGACCTCTTCAGGACCGCATCATCGTCAAGCGCGTCAAGGAAGAAGAAAAGACGAAGGGCGGAATCATCATTCCCGACACGGCCAAAGAGAAGCCGATCGAGGGAGAGGTGATCGCCGTGGGCTCCGGCAAGGTTCTCGACGACGGGAAGATCCGCAAGCCGGACGTCAAAGAGGGTGACCGCGTGCTGTTTGGCAAGTACGCAGGCACCGAGGTGAAGATCGAGGGTGAGGAGCACCTCATCCTTCGTGAGGATGACATTCTCGGCATCATCGAGAAGTGACCCAAAGGAGTCGACAATGGCAGCCAAGGAAATTGCCTACCATGAGCAAGCCCGCAATCTGATTCTCACGGGCGTCAACGCGCTCGCCGACGCGGTAAAGGTGACCCTCGGCCCCAAGGGGCGCAACGTGGTGCTCGAGAAGAGCTTTGGTTC
>JAFGIS010000293.1 GCA_016929495.1 Polyangiaceae bacterium
GCCCAAATCGCCGGGGGCTGCATCTTCCGGCATGGAACACATTTCCCGCCCAATGGAAAGCAGAATTAGATGCGGTCGCCCTGGCCCTCCGGCTGTGCCACGTTGACATGCACGACATGCATCTGCTTCCCTGCGCAGTCGCGCTCGAGCGCGGCCACGCGAGGAGCCATCTTCCGACACACGGCGCAGCTCGGCGAATGGAAGGCCAACAGGGCGGGACGGGCCGCGTGCTGACCGAGCTCAGCGAGCGCCGGGGTCGAGCCATGGGCCGGGGGGGACAGCAACGCGGCGCGCGCGGCGGGCAGGGCCGTGGCCACACCGCCGATCAGGAGCAAGACCCCGGTCACGCGCTGCAGAACGGGCAGATGCCGGGAAAATCGCCGTGCAGGGGCCAGAGCGCGGTCGCCGAGCCATGCGAAGCCCAACAGGGGCAGGCCGACGCCGAGCGCGTACGCGAACAGGTAGACCGCGCCTTGACCCGGGTTGGTCGTGTGCGACGCCGTGAAGGTCAGTACGCTTCCGAGTATCGGTCCGACACAGGGCGTCCACCCGAGCGCGAAGACCAGCCCCAATCCGAACGCGTTGAGCGCCACGTACTTCGTCTTCACGCTGGGGAGAGCCAACGTTCTGTCGAGCCAACCGAGCTTCAGAGCGGAGAGTTCCTTGAGCCCGAACACGACCATGAACAGGCCGGCGACGACAAGCAGCACCGGCCGGTGCGCCGCGAGTGCTGCGCCCACCGTCGTGGCTGCCATGCCGAGCAAGGTGAAGACCGTGGCGAAGCCAGCGACGAACAGGGTCGCGCCCACCAGTACCGTCTTGCTACGACCTTGCCCATCCATTGCCGCGGAAGAAGTCCCCGCTACCATGGCCAGGTAGACGGGGATCATCGGCAGCACGCAAGGGGTCGCCAGGGTCAGAAGCCCAGCAGCGAACACGGCAAGGAGACCAAGGGACATTGGGGGGGCCGGGTCGGGAGGGAGCTCGGTCCCAGCGTTCACGCCTGGACCTGCGGAGTGTCTGTTGTTGGAGCCTGCACGCCGTGGGTTGGGTTCGGGGGGGCCGGGCGCTCTGGAACGTACTCGCGTGGGCCACGAGGCCGAAGACCCGTGTAGTCCAATCACAGTTTTCTGCGCAGAAGCTCGCGCCGCCCGAGACCCTGGCGTGCTCTGGGTCCTGTCGCGGGAAGGCATGTCTTCTGGGGCGAGGCATGGCACACTACAGGGCAAACCCCGCGCGCGCCCCAAACTAGGCCTCCGCGAGGGGAGTATCGACACGACCGGCCGGAGGCACAACGATGTTGAAGATGGCTCTATTCTCCATGATCGCGCTCTCGGCCCTTGCGTGCAGCAGCAAGGAAGGTGAAGGCTCCAAACCTGGCGGCATGCACCCGAGTGGTGTCCTCGCCACCGGTGGCGGCAACGGGGTCCTCGCGGATGGCGGCTGGGAGAACGGCAATGGCGGTGGCGGCCCGACTGCCACCGGCAATCCGGGCGAACTTCAGTTCGTCGTCCGCGACTTCAAGTTGTACGACCCGAACGATCCCACGACGAGCCCGGACTTCGAGAACGTGCCCGATAACGCCGCGGAATGGCCCGACCGCGAGATCGTCACGGACACGATCGGCCCGGACAACTTGCCCGTATACAAGAACCCGGGTGGTACGACCCTGACCACGCATGGGCAGGCGAGCTTCGATCAGTGGTTCCGTACCGTGGACGGCACCAACTATCCGGTGATCATTCCCGTGACCCTGAGCACGGATGCTCGGGGTCAGTACATCTACGATAGCAGCCAGGCGGGACCTTTGAACAGCGATGGGATGTTCTTCCCCATCGACGATGGCACGCAATACGCGACGCCGTTCGGCAATCAGACCAGCACGGACGCTCGCGGACGCAGCCACAACTTCTCGTTCACTCTGGAAATCCACACGCTGTTCACCTACGAGGGCGGAGAACACTTCTACTTCCGCGGCGACGACGACGTCTTCGTGTACATCAACGGACAGCTGGTCATCAACCTCGGCGGGATCCACCGCTCCGAGGAGGCAGACGTCGACATCGATACGCTGGGGCTCACCGTGGGCAACACGTACAACCTCGACTTCTTCTACACCGAACGACACGTGGTGGCCTCGGATCTGCTCATCACGACGGGCCTGGCGCTCATAAACAACACCACCATCCCGATCTTGTAGCGGCCCCGAAACCCACAGCGTACGGCGCCCGGCGCACGCCCCGCCTCGCGGGACCCAACCCGTGCCCGGCCGGCGACGCGATTCCGTCAGACGTTCGAACCGCGCCGGGCCGGGCGTCGTCTCTCGCCCGCACCCCCGGCGGCTCGCTACTTCGAATAGCCGACGGCCTTGACGTTCTGCATCACGGCGAGGTCGGTTTCGTTCGACGGGTAGCCCTTGGTGATGGCGCCTTCGTAGAAGGTTCCCCAGGAGTTGTTGCTGTTGTCACCGCCGACACCGAGGACGATCCCTCCGAGATTGTTCATCGCCTTGGGAAGCACACCCTCGTAGGCAGTGGTCAGATCGCCGGCGCTCTGCAGATTGGCCATCCGAAGGGTGTACTTGCTCGGATCGGTCTTGAGGATACCGAAGGCGAGAGGAACCTTCAGCGACGGGTTCTTCGGGTTGGGCGGACTGTCGTCGTTGAGAGCTCCCCATCCGGGGTCGTCCTTCACGGAGCCGCCCGCCCAAACGCCGCCCTCGAAGTCGGCCATGAACCACGGGCCGTCGCCCGCGCCCGCGCCCCAGAATGCGATCCCGAAGAACAAGGTGTTCATGACACCGTACTGCGTGGGGTCGGTCGTGACGTTGCCGAAGTCCCAGCAGCATTGGTCACCGACGTGCGTGCCATCCGCGAGCTCGTAGATGCCCTGCGCCGCGGTGCCGAGCGGGACGTTCTTCCCCTTGGTCGCCAGCCGGTAGCCTTGACGCTTGTCCATGTAGAGCGAGTAGACCTTGTGGCCGCCTGCCGTCACTTGTCCCTGGGTCGCGCTGGACTCGAAGTCATCCATGGCCGCGTACTGTCCGCCGTCGGAGCGGCCTTTCTTCGCCACGGGGAGATGGTTGCCGTTGCCGGACTGGTCGTACAGGAGCGAGACCGTGCACACGGTGCCGCTGCAGAAGCTGTCCTGGGGGGCCACGTCTGCGTAGCCATCCTGCGTCGTCCCGACATCCTGGAGCTGGCCGCCCGTGCCGGTGTTCTGGCTCGAGCTCCCGTTCCTGACCTGGTACAGGGGGCCGCTGTACGTGTTCGAGAGGGCTCGCACCATGCTGTACGCCGCCACGCACGGCGTATTCGCCGCCGCATAGATGTCGCACGGCCGCTCGCCGAGGTCCCCTCCGCCCGACCCTGTCGTGCCGCCGGTCGTGCCGGCGCCTCCAGAACTCGTCGTACCGCCCGTGGGGGCTCCACCCGTCTCGCCCGCCCCGCCTGAGCCACCCCGGCCGGTCCCGCCTCGGCCGGTTCGACCGCCACCACCCATGGCTCCACCCGTCTCAGCGGTGCCACCCAGGCCCGTCGCCCCGCCCGCGGGCGCGGCGCCACCCGGAGCCGCGCTGCCGCCGGACGCGGCCATGCCGCCCAAGCCTGTCGTCCCACCGGTGATGGGATGGGACCCACCTGTCGGGGTCGTGCCACCCGTGGGACTTCCGCCCGCCGATGTGATCCCACCGTTCGACAGCCCACCCGTGGTGATGGCTCCACCGCTTCCGGCCCCGCCACCGCTGGTCGTGGACGTGCCTGCAGAAGGCATGGCGCCACCAGCGGCGCTGCCGCCTGAATCACTACCACCGTTGTCACCGGACGATGAGGCACCGCAACCACAAAGGGCCATCGAGCCCAGAACCACCATACGACCAACGGCGTTGAACGATCGAGCGCGCATGACTTGTTCGAGGGTAAGGTCTGCTCCAGAGAAAGACGTCTCACCTGCGCTATGTCCAACCGAATGCGTCCTGATCCCTTCCAGTGCATCGTTCCAATGGAAACGATGCACTGGAACCACGGGTGCCTCGGGTCAGATCGGTGGGAAGCGGCGAGTTTTTCGCCGACCTCGCCCGGTCGGGGGCGGCCAAGAACACGGCGCTAGGGTCGGCGCTACGCCGACGTCGATGCCGCGCGCTGGAGACCGGACGACCGCGGTCCAGGCTCACAGACTCCTACTTCCCGTACCGCGCTATCTGGACGTTTCTCAACACGGCCTCGTCCGTGGCATCGTCGGGCCGACCCGATGTGATGGCGCCCTCGAAGAAGGTCCCCCACGAAGCATTGCTATTGTCACTGGCAATGCCCAAGATGATGCTGCCCTGCATTTGCCAGGGGGCGGGAGCAGATCCGTCGTAGGCGGTGGTGAGCGTTCCGGTTTGCGCGTTGCCGACCCGGATGGCGTAGTTGTCGGATCTGCTCTTGAGGATGCCGAACGCATACTCGACGGCCAGGGACGGGTTTTCGTTGTTCGCGGCGCTCGATGTCCCGTCGCCTCCCGACCAGACGCCGGCGTCGAAGTCACCCATGAACCAGGGACCGCTGCCCGCGCCCCTGCCCCAGAAGGCCGTTCCGAAGAAGAGCGCATTCGTCGAGCCGGTAGGACCGTAGCAGTTGTCCTTCGATCCGTTTCCGAAGTCCCAGCAGCAGGCGGAGCCGAAGCGCTTGCCATTGGCGACCGCGTAGATGCCCTGTGGCTCGCTACCGACGGACATGCCCGCGCCATCGTTGTTCCGATAGCCCTCGTGCGCCTGCGTTTCGAGCGCGTAGACCCTGTGTCCGCTGACCGTCAACGCGCGACGTGTCGCGTCTGACTCGAAGTCGTCTTCGGACGAAGTTCCCGGGTAGCAGCCCTTCTTCGCCACGACGAGATCGTTAGCCCTGCCGGACTGGTCGTAGAGCTTCGAGACGGTGCAGGTCTCGGTGCCGCAGAACGCGTCCTGGGCGTCCGCGTCGCCAAAGCCATCCTTGGACGGGATGTCCTGGGTCGTGCCTCCTTCACCCGTTGGGCTGCCCCCTTTGCGGACCTGATAGAGGGGCCCGCTGTAGCTGCTCGAAAGCAGCCGAACCATGCTGTACGCCGCCACGCAAGGCGTCTCGGCAGCCGCGTAGGTGTCGCACGGCAAGGCGGGGGGCGTTGTCGGGCCGCCTCCGGAACCTGTCGTGCCTGCGGAGCCCGGTGCGCCTCCCGCGTCCGTTCTTCCGCCCGAACCCGTGCTGCCGCCCAAACCGATATTGCCGCCGGTTTCGGCGCTGCCACCCTCGCTGGTCTCACCGCCCGAGGCCAGTGCGTCCGACGAGCCCTTGGTGGCTTCGCCGCTCGATCCGGCCTCGGCCGGCTCGCTTCGCGAGCCCCCCGTGCCCCCCGTTTCCGGCTCATCGCTCGATCCCGCGGTGACTGGCGCGCCGCGCAGGCCGCCCGTGTCGCCGGCTTCCCGGGGCTGCGACTCCCTGCTCGATCCCGGCGCGCCGCCCCGCAAGTCCCGATCCACGCCGGGCGACTCCCCGCCCCCAGCAGGCGTGTCCTCGAGACCCGATGCTGCGCCGGCGGCACCCTCGCCCCCTTGCCCTGCCCGGGCCACACCCTCGCCAAGAGTCTGATCCAGCTTGCTGCAGCCCGGAAGCATCGCTGCCGCGCCGAGCAGGCACGCTGCTGCCACACCCATTCGGAGCGCGTTGTCGTTCTTCATCACGCCTCATTCCCGGCCCCACTAGTGCCGCGTTTCGATTGAGTTGAGGGGCCGGAAGCGACGCCCCCAGCTGGGTGAGGGCGTCGCTTCCGGCCCCAAAGCCACTCGTCTGACCACGGCACCTCTTCATTGTTGGTCATCGTTTCAAACAAAACGATGCACTAGGGCCATCTCACATGCCTCATGTCCGGTAGACTGCGCTCTGATCCCGCTGTTCAGCGCTCCGGCTACTGCTCGACGGTCGGTTGGCGCCCCAGGAGTCGGCGCAGATTCGCGGCATGGGGGCTATCCGGGTGTTCGGCCACGAAACGCCTTCCGAGTGAGACGGCGTCGGCAGTGCGCCCTGCACCGAAGAGCGCCTGGACCCGCAGGACCGTGGCCTCCCGGGCAAGCACCGCCGTGGTGCATTCCGCGTCGTAGCGCCGGAGCGTGTCCAGGGCCGCGTTCGGATCGCCTTGACTGAGCTGTTGCCTGGCCTGGTCTATGAGCGCGAGCTCGGCTTCCATGGACTCCGAGTAGCGCAGCGTGGGCGCAGATTCGGCACTGGGCCTGGCCGCCGTCTGGGCCGGGACGACGCTCGGGCGAAGAGCGACGACCGCATGGGGTGGCGTCGCCGATACGCTGTCCGCGGCAGGCGACTCTGATGCGGGCTCGACGTTGGCCTCGGGACCGCGCTGCCGACGACTGGATTGGCTACCCGTGCGCGCCCATGTGGTTCGAGACACGCTCGACGCCGCACGGGGCGCGCTTGAGGGGTGGCGAACGGGAGAAGACGCATAGTGCGCCGTGCCGACCGCGAGCGCACCCCCCACGATTCCGGCGCCGATCCACTTGGCAGCCATGGCCGCAGTGCTGGCAAGGCCGGTGCCGACCGTACCAACGCCCGCGTTCGCCGCCGCTCCCGTTGCGGCGGCCGCGCCCGGCCCGAGTGTGGCCGCGGTCGCGGACGTTCCGGTGACCATGACGGTCGCCGCAGCAAGGCCCAGCGCCGCTGCGGTCTTGTGCAGTGTCGCCGGAGGCGGCTCCTCCTCGGCCCAGGAGGACAGCATTCGCCGAGCCCGTTCGTCCTCGAGACAATCCAGGAGCCGGGGGACATTCATGGGTCACCTCGTTCGGCTGAGTCGGACGGCTGCCGCAGCGCGGCGTGGAACTTGTTACGCGCTCGCCGCAGCCGCGAGCCAACGGTTCCCGGCGGAATGCCGAGCGCTTGCGCGATCTCCGACGAGGTCAGCCCCTCGAGCTCGAACAGAATGAACACGGCCCGCTGCTCGTCGGGCATGCTCTCGAGGATCCGCTGCAGCGCCTGGCGCTCTTGCTTGGCATCGAGCAGAGCCTCTGGATGCGGATCGGGATGCGTGCTCAGATCGCAGCAATCGATGCCCTGCTCGGGACGGCGGGCGTGACTCCTTCGGGTGTTCGACGCGACGCGTACCGCAACCTGGACTAGAAAGGCCCGTTCTTTGCCAGGCTCGACGTCGTCCTGCCGCTTGGCGAAGGTCAGAAACACCTGCTGAACGGCGTCGTCCAGCTCGATCGGACGTACACCGAGGCCGCGCAGCGTCCGCCACACGCAGCGCCACTGCTCGCCAAGCACCTGAGACAGGCGCTGGTCTGGCGAGCCGGAGACCGGTACCAAACCGCAAGCCTGGTGCGATGCGCGCCGCAGGCTCTGGGGCGGGTACGCAGGGGTCACGCCCCAAGCATGTCCGCAAACGTCGCGGCTGATCCCCTTCAACGACGCACGGCCAACAAGCCGAGGCCGGCAGAGTAGACGGGACTGCCGAGTTCGTGGAGTTTTCTGGGTTCTGCAGTGTCGGCTGGCAGCCAGTACCTATACCGGCGAGTTGGCCAGCCGGCGCCAACGGCAACGACCAGGTCCATGCAGTCGGCAAGCCACCAACGCGCCCACAGGCGCGCGCCAGGCGCGAACACGGCGACATTCGTCGCGGTCGAGCGGACGCCCCGAACCGCGGCGTTGCCGGCGCCGTGCAAGCGGCCAGCGTCGAGCGCGACGCAGGGCAGGATACCGAGTCGGGGTGCAAGCCCGATGCGAGCTGGACAGAGCGACAGGGCTCCTCCCATCCAGTGAAACGACGCGGTGCCCACGCCAGGCTCGAAAGCCGTCGAGTTCGCCGTCAATCCGACGTTGAGCATCGCGGACGGTGCCCACACCAGACCGCTCTGCTGTGGTGCGCGGCCGAGACCGACCAGACCCAGAACCGATCCGCCGAGCACGAGCTTCGGCGTGAGCCCCGAGCGCAGATCGCCCGATTCCCCGGCGCCGAGCTCGAGCGTCGAGCGCCGCGCTGGATGCGACGGCGAAGCGGGCGGTGACGCAGTCGTGCGCGGCCGGGGCGAGCGCGGCTCTGGTTTCTGGTACCGGCGCCGGCTGGGCTCGGGCGAGCTGTCTCGGCCCGGGCTCGCTCCGGTAGCCGCGCCGGGAGCGGCTCGAGTAGAGTCGACGGTGGCGTTCGGGTCCAGGGTCACCGCGACGATGAGCGCCGCTGCTCGCGCTGCCTCGAGACAGCTGTCCACGTCGATGACTCTCGTTTCTCTTTCGCCGGTTCGCTTCTGGATCGTCAGAGCGCTGCGGGGTGGCGACAGGGTCAGAGTGACGACGAAGTTCGCCTCCTCCGGGGTGGTCACGGCGCGCGCCGAACGCACGCGCTCGGCGATGGAAACGAGGAACTCGTCACGACCGGGACAACGCCCGGTGGCACGATAGTCGAGCGCGTAGCTCACCGGTCTCGCCAGGGTCGACCCTGATGTGCCGGCAGCAGGCTCGGGGATCGCCGATCCTGCCGTGGTCGACTCTTGCGTGCCGAAACCGGTGTCGGGCCAGGTCGGCTGCGGCGTCTGTTGGGCGCGCGCGTTCGACACGAACAGGACGAGAACCGCCAGGGCCGAGCGTCGGAACATGCCGGAACTCTGGTTTCCGACGCCGGACGGGCTCTCGTCAAGACCCTCCCCTCCACCGCTCGCGAAAGCGAGCGGTTTGGAGGGGAAGGCTCACGCAGGCCCGGCCAGCCGAGGAGTCCGTCGAGACCACGACACTGGCCGGGCCGAGTAAGCCGTGGGGAGGCAGCCAGAGACCTGGAGCTGACCCGGTGTCCTGCGAGCAGAGCACGAGAATGTGCTATGTGCGCACGGACCATGCGGGCAAAGCTCATCAGTGGTGCGCTCCCGGCGCTGCTTCTGGCCGCCGCACCGGCAGGGGCCGTCGAGCGGCAATGGCACGCGGGCTTCGGACTGGGCGCGGCCGCCATGGCTGGAGCGCGTGGATCGTCTCCGATGGCCGAGCTCTTCGGCGCGTACGGCCTGAACGACATGTTCGATGCGCGCTTGGAGCTCGGCGGTTCGACGCACGACTTCACGCAAGAGTCCGAGCCTGAGGACCGAACGCAGGTCTATTCCGCGCTCGCCGGGCTCCGCTACAACCTCGACGTCATCGAATGGGTGCCGCACTTCGGCATCGCGCTCGGATACTACCGCTTCTCCGCCGGACCGCTGCCCGAGCAGCGCCATCGCAACGAGCTCGGTTTCGCGGCACAGCTCGGGCTCGACTACCTCTTCTCACGAGAAGTCGGCGCTGGCGTCGAGCTCGCCTACCACGGGTTCCTTCTGGACCCGCCGGCGAGCCTCGGGAATACGCCCATGGTGTCGGCCCTGATCTCGGTCGAGCGACGCTGGGGTTGGTAGAGGCCGGCTGGGTTTGTTGGGTCGTGCCGGACCAGTTGTGCTAGGAGCACGGCGATGCGTTCGGAGCTCGCGCTGCTCGGCATCTGCCTTTCGGCGTTGGGATGCGCCAAGCCGCCGCCGGGCGGATCGCGGCCGGGAGAGGCCCGCGACGCGCTGGCTGACCCGGGCCGCGTTGCATCGGGCCCCCAGCCGACCGGCGTCGTGCCGCTGCCCTCTGCGTCCTGGACGCAGGCCATTCGTGAGTATCGCTGGAGCGACGCGGCACGCCTGCTCGACGCGCTCGGCGAGCCCGAGAAGCGTCGCGCCGACGTGCGCTACGCACGCGCCAGGGTCGCTCACCAGCTCGGCAAGCACGCGGACGCTTGCGGGCTGCTCGAAGGTTTGGAGCAGAGCCTACCGCTGCTCCGCGACGACATCGCGAGAATGCGCGCAGAGTCCGAGCTCGTCGCCGGCCCTTTCATCGCGGCGGGAGAGTATTTCTCGTCGCGGGCCGACGCCGACTCCCTCGTCAAGGCAGCGCTGGCGTTCGAAAAGGCCAGGCAATACAAGCGTGCGCGCCTGGTCCTCGATCAGGCTCTGACGCGCTTCGACCAGCAGACCCGAGGACGGTCGCGGCTTCGGGGACAGGCTCGAGCTCGAGCCGTACGAGCGCGCGTCGCCGAGAAGAGGCGACACATCGCCCTGGCGGCTGCGGATCTGCGCTGGCTCGCCACCGAAGCAGCGACGGAGCCGGACGCACAGGGGGCGGACCAGACGCTCGAGCGTCTGGCGCCGGCGCACAAGCTCGGGGCGCGGGAACGCGTGGAGCGCGCCATGCAAATGGCAGGACGAGGCTGGGTGGCGCGCACGGACCAGGAGCTCAGACTGGCAGCCAAGGCCTCGGGCGCCAGGCCCACGGAAGCCGAGACTTGCCGGGCACAGGGGCTGGCGCGTTCGGTCGCGCGCATGGACTGCAAACGTGCTGGCGAGCTACTGGAGCGCGCGGCCCAGCTCGATGGGAGCCGTCGCATGCGCGACCTGCTCGAGGCGGCTCGCGCGTGGTCGCGCACGGACGACGAAGCTCGAGCGCTGAAGATCTACGCCGACATAGCACGCCGGGCGCCGCGCACCGGTTGGGCGGACCATGCGAGCTACTACAGCGCGCGGCTTCATCTCGTTCGAGCCAGCTACGGCGAAGCTGCCAGCGCCTTCTCGCGCTACCTCGAGCTGTACGGGATCCGCGCGGCACACGCCAAAGCAGCCACGTACTTCCGCGCCGTTGCGTGGCTTGCTACCGGTGAATACTCCAAGGCCGCGGGCGCTCTCGACAGGCTGACCGGCGAGGAACGCAAAGCCCACCTGAAGGCACGTTACCAGGAACTGTACGGCGTGGCCCTGCAGGGGCTCAAGCAAGATGAGGACGCACGCGCGACGTTTCGGCGCGTCCTGCGCGAGAGCCCCTTGTCGTTTCCTGCGCTGCTCGCCGCAGCGCGTTTGCGGGAGGCCGGCGAGGCGGGAGTGCAGCACCAGCTGCCCGTGCTGTCCGTCCAGCCTGCTCTGGTGCTGCAGTTGCCTCCCAAGGTCGCGCTGCTCAAGGGCCTCGGGCTCGACACCGAGGCCGAGGCGGCGCTCATGGACGAGGAAGCAGGACTGCGCGAGGCACACGGCACGCGCGCCGTTGAAGCCCTGTGCACGGCCTACTCCGAGCTCAGCCCTGCCACGCGGCGCTACAGGGTCGGCTCGCGGGCACTGCGTTCGCCGGATTTGGCCACGGCTCCCGAGCCCTGGGCGCGCTGGCTCTGGGAGTGCAACTACCCGCGACCCTATCCGACCTTGGTCGCTCCCGTCGAAGACGAGTTCAAGCTGCCGCACGACCTGATCTACGCGGTCATGCGACAGGAGAGCGCATTTTCGCCCAATGCAGCGTCGCCGGCTCAGGCCGTGGGCCTGCTTCAGATCATTCCGCCCACGGCCGAGCGTATCGCCGCCGCGCTGCACATGGGCCTGGCTCGAACAGACTGCGAGAACCCGGCCCACGCCATACGCATGGGCGGCTACTACCTGAGGCAGGTGCTCGATACGTTCGGAGGCAACCTGGTGCTCGCCACGGCCGCCTACAACGCCGGTCCCGTCGCCGTTTCACGCTGGCTCGAATCGGGAGAACAGCTCCCGCTCGACGTGTTCGCGGCCAGGATCCCGTTCGACGAGACTCGAGGCTATGTCGCGCACGTGCTGGGCAACTACGCTCGGTATGCGTACCTCGCCGGGGGAGCTGAAGCGCTGCCGGAATTGAGCTTGAAGATCACGCCGGGGCTCAGGGCAGCGCCAGACGCATACTGACACGGCCGCACGATTGTGCGGTCCGCGTCCGAACGTCCGGCTCGCTGTCGTTCTGGAGCGCCGCTCCGAATCGTGTGGTAGCCCGTCGCGCGCCTGCGATGGACCCCGCAGAACTCGTCGCAACCCGTCCGGTCGTGTCGCTCGACGCGCGTCGCGCATCGAGCGGGCTGTGGTCGAGTCTGTTGGTCTTGGCGATGGGTCACCTGGCCGTCGACCTGTGCACGGGGATCTGGCCGGTGTACAAGACCATGGCCAAGCTCGATCTGACCCATGCCGGCGTGATCGCGACGATGGCAGGCCTGGTGGGCAATGGGCTGCAGATCGTGTTCGGGGTGATGGCCGATCGCGGCTGGCGCAAGGTCCTGCTCGTGGGTGGCCTGGTGCTTTCCGGCGGCGTGCTCCTGGTTCCGCATGTTCAGGCGCTCCCGATCGTGTCCGTGCTCGTCCTGGCCACCAGTGTCGGCTCGGCCGCGTTCCACCCCACCGGCACAGGCACGGCGAGCGTGCTGTCTACCCAGCGTTCTGGCGTCATGGTGGGCGTGTTCCTGACGGGCGGCTATGTCGGCTACGCGCTCTCGCAGGTCGCGTTCACGAGCGTCTACCGGCGCACGGGCGGCGCGACCGAACTGTTGCTGCTGGTGCCACTGCTCACAGCGGTCGCCGTGGCTTGGCGCGTGGAGCCCGCCCCTGGACGCGGCGGTTCGCTCAGCCAGTGGAAGCAGGCGTTCGCTCGTGAACGGCGGTCGCTGGGTGCGCTGTTCTGCATCCAAGCCTGCGCTTCCGCGATCAACATGGGATTGATCTTTCTGCTCCCGGACTTCCTGCTCGAGCGCGGCGCACCGACCTGGGTGCTCGAGGGCGGAGGGCATGCCGCCTTGGTCCTGGGAGGCTCGCTCGCGCTCTTGCCAGCCGGCTATGCCGCGGATCGGCTGGGTGCCCGTCGGGTGCTCATCGCCCAGAACGTCGTGAGCGCCGTGCTGTTCGCGTGGCTGCTTCTCGGGGCGGGGGCGACCTGGTCCAAGCTCGCGCTCTTGGCCGCATTCGGAGCTGCCAACGGCGCGAACAACGTGGTGCTGGTCTCCGAAGGCAACCGCATGCTGCCCGGCCAGGCAAGTGCCGTGAGCGCGCTGCTCATGGGCCTACCCTGGTGTATTGCGGCCGTGGCCCCCGCGATGGTCGGAAGCATGGCCGATCCAGAGCACGGCGGAAACACGACCAGTGCGCTCGGCTGGCTCGGGATCACGATAGCGGGAGCCTTTGCCGCGAGTCTCTTCGTGCCGCGGCGGCGAGAACGGTTTGCGTAGAAGAGGCGGTCGGCGGCAGACTGACGTCCGTCCATGGCCGGCGGAGCAACAGGCACAACGCACCGGGGGCCGTGGCGCGGCATGGTTCGAGCGCCGGTCGCGTGTTGCTCGGTTCGGCGACAGCTCGCGCGCAAGGCGAGGCGTTCCGGCTCGAGTACCAAGCCCCGCCCTCGTGCCCGACCCGAGCAGCGTTCGAGCGGCAAGTGGTGTCACGGGTCGAAGGCGCCCATCATGCCGCAGCGGGTGCCATGGCGCGACGCTTTACGGTGCTGCTCGAGCAAGGCGCCGAAAGCCAGGAGTTTCGCGGCGAGGTCCGGTTCCTGGATCGCAATCAGGACCTGGTGACACGCGAGCTCACGGCCAACAGCTGCAGGGAGGTGGCGAACGCGATCGCTCTGGTGACGGCACTGGCGATCAACGCGCAAGAGGAACCTGTCCGGCCCGAGATGGATACGTCAAAGCGGTGGGAGGGCGGGTTCGGTGGCCCTGTGAGACGGAGATGACGTGCTACGAAGCCTCGGCTAGACAAGTCACGACTAGTCAAGTCATGACTTGACAACTCGCGAGCGCGCCGGTGAAGGCAAATGGGGACCGGCTCGATGCGCTCTCGAAACGGTCGGTGGACGGTAGGTGTCACTCCTGTTGCTTGGCTCACTGCCACCCCGGCATACTCTGCTCGATGACCGACGACCCACGAGCTAGCCGCGCGCTCCCCGGCTTCTGGCGCACGGCCCTGAACGTTGCCCTGAGGCCTCGCGAAACCTTCGCTCGACCGGCGCGAGCGCGGAGCGCGTGGCGGCCGCTGCCCTTCGCGCTCGCGGTGATCATCTTGTCACAGGTGTTCGCGGTGCTCTCGGCGTATCTCGTAGTGACGCTTCTGCATTTGCCGGCGGAGGAGCTTCGTCAGTCGATCGCAGTGTCCGTCACAACGATCCTGCTCGCCGCTCCCATACTCTACGTCGACGCCGGGATCTTGCACCTGGTGTTGCGGCTCTTGGGGAGTCGCGGGCGACGCTACGCGGAGACGTTCGGGTGCGCTTGCCTAGCAACGGCCCCGGTGCTCTTGGCGATCGTACCGATACTCGGAAGCCTGGTCGGAGTGGCCTGGTCCTATGTGGTGTTGGTGCTGGCGGTTTCCGAGGTGCACGGGCGCGGCTGGCTCAAGTCGCTGCTGGCAGTGGCCGGCTATGCCAGCACGATCTTGATTCCGATCGCTCTTCGCATCTTCGTGCTCGAAGCCTTCAGGATCCCGTCCGCATCCATGTGGCCCTCCCTCCTGCCAGATGACCATTTCTACGTCATGAAGCTCGGCTACGAGCCCGGCTATGGGGACCCGATCGCCTTCCGCCACGGATCGAACCCGGCTCAGGACCATGTGAAGCGAGTGATCGGGATGCCGGGAGATCGAGTCACATTCGATGGGAGCCAGCCCATAGTCAACGGCTGGCGTGTGCCTCGCTGTGCAGTCGGCGCCATCGGATTCGATGCGTCCGATCCGCGTGACCATCGAAGGCGAGGCGAGGGGTTCGTCGAGTTCCTCGGCGAGCACCGCTACCTGGTCTTCGAAGACGCTGAGTTTCCGTCCACAGCCTCGGAGTCGCCGGAGATCGAGTACCCAGTGCACGACCACGAGCTCTTCGTCGTCGGCGACAACCGCAACAACAGCTTCGACTCACGCACGTTCAACGAGGGCCGAGGCGGGGGTGTCAGGATCGATGATGTCATCGGTCCCGTGTGGCTAACCTGGATGTCCTTGGCGCCCGATGGCTGCGTGCTCTGGGAACGCATCGGACACAGCACGGCATCCGTCCCCCTGCTGCCTCCAGGCTCCACCCCGCAGAACAAGGCGCGGCTTGCACGCTGTCTCGCGAGCGTCCCCGCACAGACCAGACCTCCCACTGGCACGATGCTGTTCATGGGCGCGGTGCTGGACCCCGCCCGTGAGGCCCACAGCCGCTAGCCGGCCTCGTCCAACTCGTCGGCGATCGTGCAGCAAAGACCTGCAGCCTTCGGCAGCAGGTCCTCGAGACCTCGCCCGCGCGTCAACGCGACGGGGACGACGAGCTCCACCGCCACCGACTCCGCCCAGATCTCAGGCGACTCCGAGTGGCTGGATACCGTGGACTTGCCGACCTGGAGCCACGGCGAGTCCTCGTGGGTCAGCACCTGGAGCAGGAGTGGGGTCTGGTCGTTCGGAATGATCCGCTTCGCCAGTACGGCATCAGTGCTTCGCACGTTCCAGCGTTCGTCCAGTCCGAGATCTCCCGGGGTCATCACGGACAGCTTCTCGTCGACGGCGTAGCGCCCTCGGGTCGGCCGGATCTGCAGGCGAAAGTCGCTGGGGCGCTTCAACTTCACGCGGACGCCGCAACGCGAACTCCCGTGCCGGCCGATGTCCATCTCGCCCCACGTGCTGACTACCACCTCGCGCCCGAGGAAGGTCCCGGCGGCCGCCCAGGTCGGGTGCATCGGCAGGTCGAGCCTGGCGATCTGGGGCTCGCTGAGTTCCTCGATACCGAGCTCCCTCATCAACCCACTGCACATCTGGGCCTGCTGTTCGCCCCCGGCTCGGACGAGCCGGACCACGCCCCACACCACCGCCCCTAGGAATGCGAACGCGATGACGAAGCCCAACACATGCTCCATTCTCTCTCCCTATCATCTCTTTGGCCGCCAGCGGAAGCCTCGAACCCGCAAGGTCCACAGTCTCATTGCCCCTGGATTCTCGCACGATCCCCGCCGGATCCGGACAATCACCTCACGACTTCGTAGTGCATCGTCCGATGGTCGGCCGAAAGCTCGAGGGTCGCCCCGTCGGAGGTCGCCGTGAGCCCGATCTCCCTGGCTCTGGCGCCGGCGGCGTCGAGCGCATAGGCACGCAGCCCCGCGCCGCCTCCCACGAGCTTCTTCAAAGTGACGCTGCCGACAATCGGCTCGACGAGAACCGGCGCGTGCCCGGGATCCGCGAGGCGGTTGCCGCTCGGGTCGAGCTTCATGCCGCTGTTGACAGCGTTGCCCGGCGCGGTCACCAGCCAGTGCTTGGAGCTCGCGATGGGCTGGTCGTCCAGGGACGTGACGACCACGACGGCGAAGGGGCTCTCGAGCACGACGCTCGCATCACCGAGCTCGATGGGCGAATCGGGCTTGAACCCGACGAAGCCCTGGGTTCGCGGGGTGTCGATCTCGAACAGACCGAGTTTGGCGTTGTGACGGATCTCCCCGCTACTCGATCGCACCCAGTCGCCCTCGACGTACTGGGCTCGCAGCGCCTCGAGAGCGGCCACGGGCTGCCCTCCGCCGAAATCGACGCCGGTGCGTGCGGCGAGTGCCAGCTGCGGCGGAGGACTGAGGGAGGCGCCGGGCACGGTAAGCGACTCGCGATCCACCTTCAGATAGGCATCGACCTCCGAGGGCCGGACGTCGCCGCGGTGGAAGAGTAGCGCCGCCGCCGGCCACGCCCCGAGCATCGCGGGCTGCTCGATGACGTCGAAGTTGCTCTCCAGCGCACCGGGCGAGTCCACGGACTTGTCGCGCTGGTGGCTGATCGCGAACTGTAAGGGGTTCCAGCCTTGCAGCGAGGCGATCGAGGCCACCATCAACAGCCCCTCCTGCCGAGTATCGTTCGGCGCCGCGGTCTGCCATTCGCTGCAGGAGTAGGGCAACCCTCGCACGCGCCGCCGTGCGAGCGACCCGATGATCCCGAGGCTCATGTCCTTCACCATCGGGCTCGGATCCCAGCTGATGTTCGTGTTGTACCCCCAGCCACACCGTGACTATCGCACGGCTGAGTGATGTCGGGAGAACGAGACCGATAGCCCGTTCAGGCAGACTGGCAGATGGCGGACAAGAGACTGTCCTTCAAGGACCATGAGCGGCGGCGCGGTGTCGTGAACGCCATCCAGGATTCGGGCTTCGCGGTTGTTGATCGCACGGCATCGGCCTATTCCCGACGCCGCTGCCGGTGCCTGCAGCGCCGTGATTTGAGCTCCGCTGGGACCTGCTTCACGCACCACGACCCAGCAGGAGACTGAGACCGGGGCTGACGAGACACTGAGACCGACATCGACTCACCAGGGCCGAGTCAGACACCGAAACCGACTCGGACCGGACACGCAGAAAGGTCATCGCCGGAGTCGTTCGCGACCGACCTGCTCGCTCTGCGGTGGTTGAATCGTCGAATGGGTGAGCTACCATTAGCCTCCACGCTTGATTCGCGCACGCGGCGCGACCCGCAAGCGAGGCTCCAGGAACTCCTAGCTGTGTCGTTATGAATAATTCGGCTGTGTTCTGTGCCCTTGTTCTAGTTTCGGTGTCAGCTTGCGGTGACCCTGAAACGTCCGGCTCCAACAGCAGTGCGGGTGGCGATTCTGCGAGCGGATCCCAACCGACTGGAGGCTCCGATAGCACTGGCGGCGTCAGCAGCGCAGCAGGAGGAATAATCCAATCTGGTGGTTCAGTGTCGGACTCCGGGGGCGCCGCTGCTGGTGGTACAACGTCGGGCACTGGCGGTGGCGAGGCCGTTGGAGGTACGTCCGGCGGTGGCACGACAGCCGCACCGGGCGGAACATCAGCGACGGGAGGCGATGCCACTGCAGGCGATGCCACTGCAGGCAATGCCGCCGGAGGCACCACCACGGCCACGGGCGGCGCCAGCACCACGGGAGGCAGAGCCAGCGGAGGCACCACGGCCGCGGGCGGCGCCAGCACCACAGGAGGCAGAGCCAGCGGAGGCACCACGGCCGCGGGTGGTGCCAGCGACACCGGGGGGAGCTCGACGACGGGTGGTTCGAGTGCTGCGGGCGGGGCTACCGGCGGTTCGACGAACGTCGGTGGCGCAAGCGCCGAGTGCACACCGCCCGCCACGTACGAGAACTTCTTCGTCACGCTCTCCGGGCACACGCAGGAAGAGGTCGACTCGAAGGTCAGTGCAGCGTGGTCGTCGCTGTTCAACCCGTCGAGCTCGGGCACCCTCTATTTCGACGGGCCAGGGTCTGACGAATCGTATGTGAAAGACATCTACAACAACGACGTGCGTACCGAAGGCATGTCGTACGGCATGATCACCGCCGTTCAGCTCGACCACCAGACTGAGTTCGATCGCTTGTGGTCCTGGGTCAGGAATCACATGGCGCAGGGTTGCTCCGGCGACAAATGCACGGGCGAGATTGCTTGGTCGTGCTCGACCTCAGGCAGCAAGAACTCCGGCGGTGGTGCACCTGACGGCGAGGAGTACTTCGCAACGGCCCTCATCTTTGCGCAGAACCGCTGGGGCGATACCGGAAAGTTCAAATACGGGACCGAGGCCAAGTGGGTGCTCGACGTGATCCGGACCAAGTACTTTCACACGAACCCGCACCTGGTGAAGTTCGTCGCCAGCTCGAACAACACCGATGCCTCCTACGTGCTGCCAGCGTTCTATCAAGTGTGGGCTTGCTTCGACACGGCCAACGCAGAGTTCTGGAACACTGCGGTGAAGGATGGGCGCGAGTTCTTCCACGTCGCGGGAGACAGCAACGGGGTGTTCCCTGACCAATCTTCGTGGACGGGCGGAACCGTGAAGGGTGCCACCGTCGACTGGATCCGCTGTGTCGTGAACATCATGATGGACCACAACTTCTTCAACGCTGACCCGTGGCAGACCGAGACGTACGCGCCCAAGTTCGCCGCGCACGAGAAGAACGCAGGCGGGGCACAGGGCTTCTGCAGTTCTACGTTGGCCATGGGCCTGCCCGCCGCCGACGGCAAAGCCTTCGCCGACAAGCTCTGGTCGGCGAACATCCCGAGCCGCGACTACTGGGGCGGGACTCTCTACATGCTCTCTCTGCTCCACCTGAGCGGCAACTTCAAGCTGTACTACTGAGCGCGGTATGCCTGCGGCCTTGCCCGGTCGACCCTGCCGCGGCGATGGCCAGAACATCGTCATCGATGGTCGAGGACCCCGCTCCGGCCGATGGTCCCGTCCGTCTCTGGCAACCGCTACGTCGGCTCGGTCGTGGTGACCGACACCGAGCTCACGTGGACCGGTCGACGTCCGGAAGCTCGAAGGGCCGGTCGAGCCTCGCCGTGCGACCGAGCGACACCTCCACTCGGCGAATTCTACATCTGGGATGTTCCTCGCGTTCCGGGATCTGGCCCATGCTGTCGTGCTGTTGCGAGGATGCGTTCTGGAGTTGACACAGGTCGTGCCGCGGCGGGCGCTGGCGGGCTACGGGCCAACCGTGTCCTACGGATCCGCGCGATCCGCTCGGATGCCGAATGGCGTGGTCGCAATTTCGAAGTGGAAACTGGCAGTTCACCGAGGTTCTGACAACAATATACTCGCCATGCGCCACCTACCGCTCTCCACACGTTCGGCCACTGCCCGTTCCCTCATAGCCCTCTCGATAGCCTGCCTCGGCGCTTGCTCGGAAGGCACGTCATCGTCGGACAAGAACGACACGGGCAATGGCGGATCTAGTGCTGTCCACGAGAGCGGTGGGACGCCCGGCAGCGGTGGCGTTGTCGGGACAGGCGGCACCACGACAGCGTCGGGCGGCACCGCGACAGCGTCGGGCGGCACCGCGACGAGCTCGGGCGGCGCCGCGACCGCCACGGGCGGCACCACGACTGCCAGCGGCGGCACCACGGCCGCTACGGGCGGCACAGTCGGCGCTGGCGGCACCACGACTGCCAGTGGCGGCACCACGACGAGCTCGGGTGGCAGGACCGGCGGCAGGGGAGGCAGGAGCGCGGGGACCGGAGGTGGCGCAACCGGCGGAGACTCGGCTGCTGGCGGCACTTCTGCCACAGGCGGCATCTCGGCGACGGGTGGCTCGGGTACGCAAGCCGGCGGATCAGGCGGAACCAGCGGCGGAGGCACGAGCGCGGGCGGCGGCAGCGTCGGGGGTGCAGGAACGGGCGGAGGCTCGGCGGGCGACAGTCGCTCCCCCGGTTGCGGCACGACGATCTCGCGACCCAATCCGAGGACTCAGCAAACCATGGATATCGGCGGGGCGACCCGCTACTACCTGTTGGACGTTCCCTCGAGCGCCGACAACCAAACGCCGCTGATGCTGATCTTTGCTCTGCACGGCTACGACATGAACAACGTCGCGGTCCTCGACCGGTACAACTTCAACTCACGCTCGGGCGGCAAGGCCATCACCGTCTATCCGTATGGGGAAGGCCCCGCGCCCGGCGACGTTGTCCACTGGGGCGACCAGGTCCTCAAGTCGACCTGGAATGGAAACGAAGCGAACTACAACTTCATCCACACGCTGATGACCGACCTCGAAAGCCGGTTCTGTATCGACACGAGCCGCGTGTTCCTCACCGGGTTCAGCATGGGCGGGTTCTTCACCAACGGCCTTGCTTGCGCGCACAGCGACTGGTTCCGTGCCTTCGCGCCCGTCTCAGGAGGCGTTGCTGGGCAGTCCTGCGCTGACGCCAGCGTCAAGCCAGCGATGATGATCCACCACGGGACTGCCGACCCGATCGTCGAGTTCTCGTCGGGCGAGGCGACGCGTGACTACTGGACCAAGCAGAACGGATGCAGCCAGACGAGCAAATCCTCGTTCACCGGCTGTGAAAGCTACGACGGCTGCGCCCAACCGGTCATTTTCTGCGTCGGCAACTGGGAACATGACATTACCGGGACCGCTGCCGGGAACATCTGGTCCTTCTTCAGCGGTCTGGAGTGAGCGGAGCGCCAGAATTGGACCTCCGGCCATCAGCCGGACAGCGTTCGTCGCTCACGCGAGCGGTAGTGGCTCATGACCGTGCGCGCCACCATGGGGTCGGCGAAGCTCGGCGCTAGGCCGAGCCTCTCGACACGAACTCGCTCACAGAGTGCTCCCCGCTAGCAGAACGTGCCGATCCCGAAGGGCGGCTCAAATACCAGGACGGCGGGGCTGCGTAAACAGCTGCGACCGGGCGTTCGCCACCGCGAGCGGACGGCGCCGGCGCGCGCGCCCGCGCGCGACCCGTTCACTCCGTCATCAGGCTATTTTGCTCGACCTGCACGCGGCTGTCCGTGCAGAACTTGCAGTTTGCGCCGTAGAAGTAGTTGCGGTTCGCGGTGTCGTTCATCAGGTGAACCCTGAACCACGCGGCAGCCATGGAAAGAGAGACGCCACTCGCTCCCTGGTACACCCACCAACCGTGGTCCGAGGCCAGTTCGTCGATGAAGAACGCAGGCTGGTCCTTGACCGTGAGGAAGACATCCCTGACGCCGGAGCACTTCACCGTAGTGTCTTTCCCGCCGCAGTAGAACAGCATCGGGGTGTGAACACCGGTGGGCGTCCTGGTGCCGCAAATCGTTGCGAGGGCTTTGTAGCGAGGATCGGAAGCGGTCATGCAGGTCGACATTCCGCCATACGAGTGTCCGAGCTGCCCGATGCTGGCCGTATCGAGGCGATGATAATAGGGGCTGCTCGAATCCTCGGCCTGCTCGATTATCCAGTCCATGCCTGCAATGGTGGGGAGAGGATCGCCCTCGGCAGTGGCCGTGCTGAGCGAAGCCACCACGACGAAACCGTGCGAGGCCAGATGCTCCATCAGAGGCTTGTACTGTCCACACCACTTGTTGGCGCCCGAGTCGAGGACACACTTCGGGGGATTCGGTTCGGGGTTGTCCGTGTACCCATTGGCCCATATGAGGACGGGGTGACAGTACCCGCTGTCCGCGAGGTTCTTGGGGCGGTACACGTTGAAGCGTTGCTGCTCGTCGCCGTAGACCGGATCGGGGACAACGCCCGCCAGGGGGCCCACGTTCTTGTCGGCTGCAACCTCGAACGGGCCCTTGGCGGCTGGATTGGCCGTGGGCACTGGGTTACCAACACATGAACTCGCCACGCCGCCGGTGCTCCCGGTCTGACCGCCCGTCGCGGGACTTCCCCCTTGGCCGCCGGAGCCTCCGGACTGCTCACTACCTCCCGTTCCAGCCGTTCCGCTCGAGGTCGTTCCTCCGGTCGGGCCGCCACCACCCCTACCACCGCCCGTCCGGCCACCGGAGCCTGTGCCTCCGGCCTGGGTGCCGCCAGTATCACCAGGCCCTTGGCCCCCGGTTTCTCCGCCGCTACCACCAACTGCCTGGCCCCCGGTGGTTCCGCCGCTGCCACCGGACACCTGGCCACCGGAAGCCGCGCTTCCCGCCTGGCTGCCAGTCGTCCCACCCGTTCCTTGGCCCCCGGTCGCCACACTGGATCCACCGCCGCTACCTGCGGCACCGCCCACGGGCCCACCGCCGGTCGAGCTCGCGACGCTCGTTCCGCCTGCGCCCCCGCTGCTGGCGCCGCCGGAACCCGTCCCGCCGCCGCTCAGGCCACCTTGAGGCCCGCCGGAAGAGTCTCCCCCACCGGAGCCGCTGCCGCACCCGGCAAAGAGCAACAATGCGCAGCTGACCAGGCTCTGAGAGAATAGGCCACGTTGATTCGTCATGGGCTCGCTCCGGGTATGTGGCGAGCACAGGGGTGGCTCGCATCGATTAGCCTACGCCGACTGACGGCTACTGCGCAACGAGTACAGCTCGCCGCCGCCACCGCCGTTCGAGCGACGATTCATTTCTCGAGTCGCAGCCGTTTCGGAATCAGCTGCTGTGTTGTGAAGATCCCATACTCGATGAGTTGCCAAACGCAATTCCGCAGCGCCCCGGTCAGTCCTGGCCGCTCGTACCGTCTGTCGCGGAACGGTTGAACAGACCAGGGAAAAACGGGCGCTTCTCACTGGGCCGTGTCGGGTCCGAAGAGCCGGATGAGCGAACGGACTTGGGTCATGAACGTATCCATGGTGAGCGCTCCGGCGACATAATGCGGCCGAGCCGACGCCCGTCGTGCGTGCCAAAACGGGTCTGGCCGGAAAGCATCCATCCAGGGCCGATGACGAGCCGGGCGGATCAGTCCGATCCCACGACGCGCGATCGAATACGATGCGGGCGAGCCGAGCCGACGCCCATTGTGCGCGCGAAAACGGGTCTGGCCGGAAAGCATCCATCCAGGGCCAATGACGAGCCGGGCGGATCAGTCCGATCCCACGACACGCGATCGAATGTGGACATCTCGCTGGAGTCAGGTGACGGACCATGCACATGGGGTCGATGGGAGCGGTGGCGTAGCGCCCTTGCGTCCGTTGCATGGGTACGCCAGGATGAATCCCATGCGCGTTGTACGAGTCGCAGCATACAGTCTCTGGATGGTGGTATGTCTCGGAGCTTGTGGTAGCTCCGATGCTGGAAGCGATGCTCGGAAGGGGGGCGCGGGAGGGAGCACCGGCGGTAACGCCACTGGCGGAGCAAGCACCACGACGACTGGAGGCTCGCGCGATCGCTCCGGTGGTTCCACGGGTGCGGGGGGAACGGTCGGTTCCGGTGGCTCAGCGGGTGCGGGGGGAACGGTCGGTTCCGGCGGTCGGCAGAGCGGCGGCGCAACGACGGCGCAGGGCGGCGCTTCAGGCGGAGTCGACGGAACGGCAACCTCTTCCGGAGGCACGCCGGCTTCCGGAGGCACACCGGTCTCTGGAGGCAGGCCGGCTTCTGGCGGCACGTCGGCTTCCGGCGGTCAGCAAACGGGTGGCGCAACGACAGCGCAGGGCGGCGCTTCGGGTGGAACGACAACCTCTTCCGGAGGCACGGCGGGCCAGGGCGGTACCGGCGTACCCCCAACGCCCAAGCAGGGTGAGCGCTTTCCGTTCCCGCAGAACGTGAAGTACCCGTTCGGGGTGCAATCGACCAAGGTGACCAACGACTTCGTCAGGAACTGGTACGAGAACTGGAAGAAGAACCGCCTCGTGAGCTGCAACGGCAATCTGATGCCAGCGGCCGACTCGTCGTCGACGTCCAAAGTCGAGGCCCAAGGCTTTGCGATGGTCGCTGTGGCCTACATGGGAGACAAGGACGTCTTCGACAAGCTCTACAACTTCTACATCTCCAAGACCAGCAGCGCAGGTTGCGGACTCTCGGGATGGCAGACCAATTGCGGCGGCGTGCAAGATTCGGGCGCAGCCACCGACGGCGACATCGATGTTGCCTCGGGACTGGTCGTGGCCCACTGGCAGTGGCCGGATGCGGGCTACGACGGGAAGGCCAAGACGCTCCTGACGAACCTCCGAAAGATGCTCGTCGACTGCAGCGGGACATGGGCCGTCTACCCGGGGTGCTCGGGCGGCAGGCCTTGGGGTGGCTGCAACGAGACCGACATCTCGTACTATTCGCCCGCGTTCTTCAGGTACTTCGCGGACATCAGTGGTGACAGTGCCTGGGCCAAGCTCGCCGACGACACCCAGAAGATCCGTGATGCGGCGGCAAACCCCACCACCGGGCTCGTGCCGGATTGGCAGTCCGTGAGCGGCACCGCCGGTTCGGGAGGCAGATCCGGCAACTTCGGCTTCGATGCGATCCGCGCACCGTACAAGCAATGCCTCGACTATCTCTGGAATGGCACCCCTGCGGCCCTCGCTTGGTGCAAGAAAATCACGACGTGGGCTTATGGCGTCGGTGTCGACAAGATCAAGGACGGCTATCAGCTCAACGGTACGGCCTCGAGCAACAACCACAATCTGGCCGTGGTTGGGAGTCTGGCCGTTGCATCGCTGGCCAACACGCAGGAGATCGCCGACGCATTCGTCGCCGAGTCCGCCAAGATGAGAGACGACTACTGGTACAGCAGCTATCTGGGGAATCTCTATCTGCTGGCCATGTCGGGAAACATGTGGAACCCCGACATCCTCGGCGCCGAGTAGCCTGCCAGCCCGCTCCTGGCGCGACCGACCCCAACCACTCGTTCGTGTTCTCGGGTCGTTTCGTTCGTGACCCCTCTTCTGCCCCAGAGCGTCGGAGTGAAGGGCGTCCTACTCGTCGGTCGAACAGCCCCGTTCGTCCGCTCTGCAAGAATCGGCCAGCGGCCCGATAGACCTGAGAACGCGAGCAGCCCAGCATCTGCTGGATGCTCCGAGCTTCTACGCCCGCGGTGGCACGCTCGATGATCAGGATCCGGAGCCTGGTTGCGGCGTCTCGGAATCGACGCCCCCAAGCATGCAGAGCCCGTCGCCAACGCCGAGGTCTTCGAGGTACATTGCCGATCCGGGTCTCCTTTCCGTTGTTTTCGGCAAACCCACGGAAGCATTGGGAGGCCCGGGCTTTTGACCCCGACGCATAGGTGATCGATCTCGCTTTGTTTTTCTCGACGTCGTCATCCCCAACCTGGTTGCGGGGGTACCCGCCGCGTTGTCAGACCGACGCTCCCACCCGGTTCGTGTCCCCGGATCGCGGACGGTGATTTGGCGCGCCCATCGGCCAGCGGTCGGGCTATGCTGCGTGCATGTGGACGTTGCGGCGGCGTTGGGCCGTGCTCTCTGCGCTCGCGGTGGCAGCCTGTGCCCCCTGCTCGTTCGAGAAGCGGCCTGCGTTGAAGGGGTCTGACGGCTCTCAGCCGTTCCGCCGCATCCGCGGAAGAGTCACGATTCGATTGCAACAGGACGCCACGGTCAGCGAGCTGCGACGGACTGCCAAGGTGGCCGAGATTCGACCGAAACGCGAGGAACGGATCGTCGTGCTCGCCGGCAACGGCCCCGAGAGCAATCGTAGCTTCCGGATCCAGCTGCCGGGCGACCTGCCCCTGCCCTTCGCCCAGGGAGATCCGATCGCGGTAGTCGTATCAGAACGTCAGTGGAGCTTCGCCAAGGTGTTCGATGGTGTCATCGTCGATCCCACCGATGGTGCGGTGTTGCTTGCCAACTCGCTCACTGGGGATGCGACACTCGTGCCGGGTTGGGATTTCGTACGAGGACCGGTCATCGGTGTGGTCAGCTCTCCGCACACGAGCGGAGGAGCCTGCCTGTTCGAACATGACGTCACCCTCTCCCACGGCGGACAAGCCGCGCGTCTGAGACGAGCAGAGTGGCGCACGATCTCTGTGGCTGGGCGCACCTGGGCGGTAACCGGGTCAGCCTTCGCCTACGGCGCGGGCTTCCGGGAGCCGGACTCGATGGACGTCAGCACTTTCACCATCGTGCGCATAGGCTCTCGCTGAACCTGGCACCCGGCACCTTGGTGCCGGCCAAGCGACGGCACTTGATTGCCGAAGTTCGGCCGATTCTCGAACGGATGCGCGCGGTCGGTTGTCTTCTCTCGACCGTTCTCGTCGAAGCGGCTTGCGGATCAGTTGGCGAGGGACGCCAACAACCCCGTTGTGCCTCCGAAGAACGTCGTGGCCGCCAATGTGGGTTCACGGCGGAACGGCGTGAGCGCCGCGCGTCGCCAACAATGCACGTCTGCCGGCCTACGCCCGCACAGCCGTACGTTTCGAATCCACCGGTACGGATCAGCGCGCTCGCGTCCGGGTACACACCGAATTCGGTGGCCGAACGCTCGCGATCGCTATGCAGCCTGCCGCGTGTAACAATGGTGAAGTCCGGCCACTACGGGGATCTCGACCACGTTCCCCATTGGGGAAGGCTCGACGCTTCGCGGATCCGGGGAGTCCCTGTCGAGCGACAGATGCGTACGGCTCGGCTGGTAGTACTGGGTTGGCGGTGGCCATTCGCTTGATCAGCGCACGGACCTCGGGGTCGATCACGGGACGACCCCCCTTGTGTCGGCTGCGCCAGGTCCAGCACCTGCGGAATCCTGCCCGATGCCAGGCGATGACCGTGGCCGGGTTCACGATGGTCAGCGAATCCTGCCACTGACGGACCGACGCAAGACGCCGAGCTGGTGGCGGAGCGGCAGAATCTCAGCGGCCAGCTGGCCATGCGTTCTGAAGAAAGCAAGTGCCGCGAAGACCAGGGCACGGATGATGTTCACCACGGCCGGCGAGCCTGACTTGGCGCAGCGGAGATCGCAATGATTTCGATGGCATCGGGACTGTCAGGAGGCACAGGCGTCGCCACCCCTGTCGGCGGGCAGCCTTGAACGGGCGCATGTATCAGTTAAACTGATACCCGTGGACCCCAAAGTCGTTCTCGCTGCCTTCGATGCGCACTTGGCCGCGCGACACCTTCGCCTTGAGGCGGTGGTGATCGGTGGCGCGGCGCTGAACCTGCTCGGCGTTGTGCATCGCACGACGAAGGACTGCGACATCCTGCACCCGGCATTGCCGCAGGCCGTGGTTGAAGCGGCCAAGGAGTTTGCTGCTCTTCGTCGCGCGGACGGCGACGTTCTTGCCGACGACTGGCTCAACAACGGACCGCAGTCGCTCGCTCCGCTGCTACCGACAGGTTGGCAAGAGAGGCTCGTGGTGGTCTTCGAAGGGGATGTGATCGTGCTTCGTTCGCTCGGGCGCCTGGATCTGCTGCGGAGCAAGGTGTTCTCGCTGTGCGATCGCGCGCTCGATCTCAACGACTGCGTGGCTCTCGCTCCGACTCCGGAGGAGCTGCGCGAGATCGAACCTTGGCTCGCGCTCCAGGATGGCAACCCGGACTGGCCGGATCATGTTCGCTCCGTCCTTGAGGACCTGGGGAGGAGGCTCGGATATGTCGTTTAGCCGAAGACTCCTCCCGGAGGTACCGCTCGAAGGATCTGCTCTGGACTCGGCCATGGTCGGCGTGGGAATGCTGTTCACCGCCGACCCGATGGCGGACGCCAACATCGAGGATACGGTGCTCTCAGCGTCGATTGCCGGCATCCAAGACAGCGACTTTCGCGTGCTGTCGGTGCTCGTCACGTGGCTGGGTGTTCACCATGAACGGCTCAACGCGGACCGGCTCGTGCGGATCGTTCAGGCGCAGGCTCAACGCCGAGTAGCGGCATTCTGGGCCTCGGTGGCCCAGTGGCTGCGTTCCGATCGGCGGCTGGCGCGCCTCGGGCGATGGTCGGTGGACCGGGTCGATCTGCTGCCGGTCGGTACAGATTTTCAGATCAAGCGTCGGGGTGAAGATCCGCGTTTCCAGGATTGTCCGCTGCGGGTTCCGGCCGGCGCTCTGCGTGACCGCCAACAGGACGTCCTGTCGCCTCAGGAGCTTGCCAAGCGGCATCCGGCGTACCGCCAGCGCATCATCATGGGGCCGACGTACCGGGCCGACATGTTGGCGCTCCTCGAGGACGAGCCCGCGTTGAGCCCTGCCGAGCTGGCGCGGCGCGCCTACGGGTCGTTCGCGACGGCCTGGCAGGTCAAGCGGGACTTCGAGCTGGTTCAGGCCTGTGATGTCGCTGCCACGGCGCGCGTGAAGCGAGCCTCGTAGCGACGTGTGGGTGTACAGAGACTCGTAACGGCGCGGCGTCGCTGTAACAGCAGACGCCGGGGCAGTCCATCGCGTCGTCGCACTCCAGGAGCGCGCCGCCCGAGCAGTGTGATGCGGTGCACAAGGCGGCCGAACCCTCCGTTGCCGAACAGGACATCGAGCGTCTCCCCGGGGTCGATGGTGCCGTCACCACAGGTGGGAGCAGGCGCCTCGGCTGGATCGTCATGGCTTCCGGTGTCGCCACACCCACCCAACGCTAGAGCCGCCAGGAGGACACCCAATCGTTGCACCATCGACCGTCTCCTTGTCGAAGGCAGAGCGTGATACGCGCCGCGGTGGCCGACCCTTCCCCGACGCTGCAGCCTGCCCCGCCGTACGTCGCCACTGAACCCGCTTTCGGACCCTGGAGCCCGAGCTCGGCCGAGGTCCGGCTGCGCCCGTAGGCCCGCAGTGTTCCCCGAGAGGATCGAGTTGGACCTCGCGCAGCTCCTTCTGGGCGCGACGTACTCGTGCTCAGAGCTCTCGCTCTCGCAACAGATGGCCAACGAGTTCTTCGCGGACCGGATCGCGCAGGCCACCGGGTTGACAGATTGGGCATCCTCAGTCAAACCGAAAGAGTAGTGTTCCTCGGAACAAGGGAGTAGCCGCGTGCGCAAGACATCACTGCAAACGTTCGCCTTGGTCTCGTGGCTCCTTGCCATGGCTTGCTCGGACAGGTCGCAGGAATCTGGGGACAACCCTTCTGGTGGAGGTAGCGGAGCAACGGGCACCGGCGTTGCCGCGACCGGCGGCGCCATCACGGGCGGTACTGTGACGAGCTCGGGGGGAACATCGGCTTCCGGTGGCAGCGCGAACAGCGGCGGTGCTGCTGCTAACGGCGGCAGTTCGACAACGGGCGGCGCCGTGAGCACCGGCGGCGTCCCGACCACCGGTGGCACGAGCGGCTCCGGTGGCAGGGCGGAGACCGGCGGCATCCCGACCACCGGTGGCACGAGCGGCTCCGGTGGCAGGGCGGAGACCGGTGGCACTCCGACAACGGGCGGCACCGAAAGCACCGGCGGTATCCCGGACGCCGGTGGCACCTCGAGCACTGGCGGCAGTCCGAGCAGCGGCGGCACTGAGAGCACCGGCGGCGTCCCGAGCACCAGTGGCACATCGGCTGACGGCGGCATGACGAGCAGCGGCGGCATATCGAGCACCGGTGGCACGAGCGGCTCCGGCGGCAGATCGAACGCCGGCGGCAGCACCGGCTCTGGCGGCAGCACCCTGGTCGACGAGTGCACGGAAGCCGGCAAAACGGTCACGCGCGGAAGCGGCCTATGGTGCGGCTATACGTACGAGAACTGGGTCGGCTCCGGCAGTGCCACGATGGTTCTGAAGATGGATGGCTTCAGTGTGGACTGGACCAACAACACTCAGTTCGTGGGCCGCGTGGGTGCCCGACCCGGCTCGGGGGATCTCGTCGTGCAGTACAGCGCCAACTTCCAGCCCAACGGGAACTCCTATCTGTGTGTCTACGGGTGGACGACGGACCCGCTGGTGGAGTACTACGTCGTCGACGGCTGGGGCAGCTGGCGTCCGCCGGGAGGCTCGGCGCTGGGCACCGTCAGCAGTGATGGCGGAACGTATGACATCTACAAGAGCATGCGAAACAACCAACCTTCCATCAAAGGCACGGCGACGTTTCCACAGTATTGGAGTGTCCGTCAGCAGAAGAAGACGAGCGGAACCATAACCATCGCCAACCACATCAGCGCGTGGACCAGCAAGGGAATGGAGATGGGGACCTTCTATGAACTCTCGATGACCGTGGAGGGCTATCAGAGCAGCGGAAGCGCTGACGTGAAGTTCACGATCGAGTGAATACTCGAAGCTCCGGTGACTCGCAGGCGGCTATCTTCGGCGCAGGGGCAGGCCCCCGTGTGAGATTGCTGCAGGAGTGTTAGAGTGGGCGGTGGAAGGTGCCTTGGTGCACAGCTTGGATCTGGTCTCAGATCTCCCCCACCTCCCTCCAGCTTCAGCCCACTCGATGGCTCTCGGGCATCCC
>JAFGIS010000294.1 GCA_016929495.1 Polyangiaceae bacterium
GCAGGGAGGAGTCATGACCAAAACCCGAAGTGCGACTGGTTGTCTTGCGGCCGACACATCGCGCCATGGCGTGGCCGTTCTTGCTCGCTTGGTCGCCGTTTGCTCGACGGTCACGGTGCTTGTTGCCGGTGCGAACGGCTGTTCTGGCAGCTCATCGAACAACAGCGATGGCACCGGCGGGCGAGGCAGCGGCGGTGGTCTGGTGGGCAGCGGCGGCGCTTCGGCAGGCACCAGCGGCGCTTCGGCGGGCAGCGGCGGCGCTTCGGCGGGCAGCGGCGCTGTGGCGGCAGGCACCGGCGGCGTCTCGGCGGGCAGCGGCGGCGCTTCGGCGAGCACTGGCGGCGCTTCGGCGAGCACTGGCGGCGCTTCGGCGAGCACTGGCGGCGCTGTGGCGGCAGGCGCCGGCGGCGTCTCGGCGAGCACTGGCGGCGTTTCGGCGAGCACTGGCGGCGTTTCGGTGGGCACTGGCGGCGTTTCGGTGGGCACCGGCGGCGTTTCGGTGGGCACCGGCGGCGTGTCGGCGGGCACCGCCGGTGTGGCCGGTAGCGGCGGCGGTTCGGCGGGCGATGCCTCAGTGCCGGTCGAGCTCAGCGGATACGACGTCGAAGTCGACCCCTACGGCACGAGCCCGCTGGTTGCAGTGGTCAACCTTCATGGGATCGAGGCGAACGAGGTCCAGAGTGTTCAGGTGGTGGTCACGGGACAGGACGGCGGACAGGACTTCGTGAGGACGTACTCCCCGACGGACACCGACTGGGTCGTCAACATGGATACGTCGGATTTGACCTTTCCGGAGGCCGGCTACCACGTACCGGTGCTCGGGCTCTATGCCGATCGCGAAAACGTCGTCCGCATTCTCGTCGACGTGCTCGACCGAGGCCGCGTCGACCTCACGCTGAAGATCAACACCAGCCTCTCGAAACCCGACGAGGACGCTTGGGTTCCGAGCATCCAGGTACAGACCGCCGTTGCCGATCTCATGGAGCCGGGCTGGACCGTGGCCGAGATCAGCATAGAACCCAACCCCAACCCCCCCATCGTGTTCGTCGACTGGACGCGCACGATTGCCTTCGACGAGCGCGGAGCCATCCGCTGGGCGCTACGGATGGATCTGCCCAAAGGCGAGACCTTCACCCTGAGGCGTTCGGCAACGGGCAACTTCCTGACCGGCTCCTTCGATACGATCGTCGAGGTCACGAAGCTGGGTCGTATCATCCGTACCTTTCAGCTGTCGGACTACACGCTCAACCACGAGATCGTGCAGATCGGCAGCGAGGACGACGGCCAGGGTGTACCCGGCGGGACCGGGGGCGAGCATTCCGGCAACATCCTGGTCCTGGCCTCGAACAACGGCGCCTCCACCATTCAGGACCACATCCTCGAGCTGGACTCCGACAGCGGAGAGCTCCTTGATGCGTGGGACCTGACACAGGTGTTCGATCCCACGAGGAGGACCTACATCGACGCGGAGAAGTGGGACATCAGCCAGAATGGGGACTGGCTCCACGACAACGGGCTCGCCTACTGCCAAGCCGATGAATCGATCATCGTCTCGGGCCGCCACCAGGGCGTTGCCAAGATCCGTCGCGACGGAACGCTGGTCTGGCTGCTCGCGCCGCACAAGGGGTGGAACGAGCCGCAGTCCGCCAAGCTGCTCACGGCAGTGAGCGCGACCTCGGAGCCGTACGCGGACTCCGTCCAGCTTGGGGATCAAGCCGCGGGAACTGCGTCGACCCCGGAGTTCGATTGGCCCTTTGGTCAGCATTCGCCCAGTTTGCTGCCCAACGGCGATCTGCTGCTGTTCGACAACGGCGCCAGTCGGCATTTCTCGGGCTTCTGCGGAAGCTTCTCACGCGCGGTGATCTATCGCGTCGACGAGGCGGCCATGACCGTCCGCCAGATCGGGCAGTTCGTCTTCAGCAAGTCGGAGTCGTCCTGCTACTGCTCGAACACCCACCAACTCCCGGTGACCGGCAATATCCTCATCCAGCCCGGACTCACGAGCAGCACGACCGCGGTGGCCAAGGAGGTGACGACCCAGGTCGCCGACGACGGGACGATCAGCTTCGACCAGGTCGTCTTCGAGGCGACCCTGAGCCTGGTCGTCGACAAGAGCCGCTGGTACGTCTACTCGTACCGGGGCCACCGGTGGACGTTTTGATGGTCGGACGCGGCCGGCCCCTTGGCTGGCCGCGTTGGCGGAGGCTACGCTACTGGAAGTGGTCCGTAGTAGTCCGTCGGACCGAGACCCGTAGCAATGACTCGCCACACGAAAACCCTGATCTCCTGGAGCAGCGGCAAAGACAGCGCGTGGACTCTCCACGCCCTGAGCGAACGGAACGACATCGAAGTCGTGGGGCTCCTCACGACCGTGACGAGCGCGTTCGACCGGGTCGCCATGCATGCCGTGCGCACCGAGCTGCTCCGCGCGCAGGCCCGGGCCGTTGGGCTTCCGCTCACCGAGATCCGGATCCCGTTCCCCTGCTCGAACGCGCAGTACGCGAACGCCATGAGTGAGGCGTTGACGGCGGCTGCTCGGGACGGCGTGACGGCCGTCGCCTTCGGCGACCTTTTCCTCGAGGACGTTCGCCAGTACCGGGAGGACCGTATGCGGGGCACGGGCATCACCCCGCTGTTTCCGCTCTGGGGTCGCCCGACCCACAGCCTGGCCCGGGAGATGGTGGCGGCTGGACTCAGGGCGCGCGTCACGTGCGTGGATCCGAGACAGCTCGACGCCTGCTTCGCCGGACGCGATCTGGATACGCGGCTGCTCGACGGCCTTCCCGCGAGCGTCGATCCGTGCGGCGAACGCGGGGAGTTCCACACCTTCGTGTACGACGGTCCCATGTTCCAGCGCCCGCTTCGCATCAGAACCGGAGAGATCGTGGAGCGCGACGGCTTCGTGTTCGCGGATGTCGTGCGGAGCGACCCGGAGGACACGGACGGCTCACAATCCGAGCAACAGCGGAATCCGATGCACGCGTAACGCAGAGGGCGCGAGCGGTTGCCGCGGTACGCGCACTGGGAGTGCGTGTCCACGGTGCCTTGGTGCACAGCTTGGATCTGGTCTCAGATCTCCCCCACCTCCCTCCAGCTTCAGCCCACTCGATGGCTCTCGGGCATCCC